>JBGPWJ010000039.1:0-15013 GCA_041492115.1 Gammaproteobacteria bacterium | reverse complement strand
CCGATGGATATCAATCTTGCCGCTGTGTATCACGATTTCGCCACCGACAAGGGAACCAGCGATTACGGCAAGGAATGGGACCTGATGGCCAGCAAGACATTTGAGAAGAAGTACACCCTGGGTGCGAAGTATGCGAACTTCAGTGCCGATTCGGCTTCCGCATTCGTCGATACCAAGAAGTTCTGGGTGTGGGGTGAAGTGAAGTTCTGATCGTCGCAACGGAGCTTTCCATGATAACCGTAGGGGCGGGTCTAAGACCCGCCCCTACGCATTTACGCCTCCGCCGCGCACATATCTTGGCGATTGCGCTATCCTATAGGTTCTCAACCGGAGAACTGACATGCGTATGCTCCACACCATGCTCCGGGTCGGTGACCTGGATCGTTCCATCCGCTTCTACACGGAAGTCCTCGGCATGAAACTGCTGCGGCGCAAGGACTATTCGGACGGCAAGTTCACGCTGGCCTTCGTCGGTTACGGCGACGAGTCCGAACACACCGTCATCGAACTCACCTACAACTGGGATACCGATCACTACGAGCTGGGCAGCGGCTTCGGCCATATCGCGCTGGAAGTCGACGACGTCTACCGCGCCGTCGACGAGATCAAACAACGCGGCGGGAAAATACTGCGCGAAGCCGGGCCCATGAATGCCGGCACCACGATCATCGCCTTCGTGGCGGACCCGGATGGATATCCCATCGAACTGATAGGGCGCAAGTACTGAGGCGGCAGATAGTAGCCATTGAGCGTCGCGTGGTTGCTGGCCCTTGAATCAATGTAGGGTGGGCAACAAATTGCCCACCTTACGGCAGCCCGCCGCCTTGACCTGGATTAGGTTGTGGTCGGTCGATGGTGGTGTATCATTGCCGGCCTGTATGACTCCGCCGCCCTCGCCAGTGATGCCCACCCCAACTTCGCAGCCGTCACGCATGACGGTATTTTCCGCCACACCGCATCGTATGATGTTCTTTGGCGGCGCCGTGCAGCTGGTCGCGACACTGCTGTTCTGGAGCGCGGAACTGGCCGGGCGTTATATCAGCGGCTGGGTGCCGCCGCCCACCGTCATCCCGGCGACCTTCGCGCATACCTTCCTGATGCCGTACGCGCTGTTTCCGTTCTTCATGTTCGGTTTCCTGATGACCACTTATCCGCGCTGGATGCACGGCAGCGAGGTACCGCGTCACCGTTATGCCGCGGCTTTCGTGCTGCTGGCGGCGGGTGTGGTGCTGTATTACCTGGGCCTGTACCTGTCGAAGAATCTGCTCACCGCCGGCGTCACGCTGCTGCTGGCCGGCTGGAGCGCGGCCCTGCGCGCGCTATTCATCGTCTATCGCCAGGCGCCGGCTACGGACAAGCGTTACGAGACCGTGCTCAACTTCGCGCTCAGCGCCGGTTGGACCGGGCTGCTCTGTTACCTGCTCTGGCTGATCACCAGCCAGTCCGTGTTTCTGAATCTGTCGCAGCAAGTCGGCATCTGGCTGTTCCTGGTCGTGGTGCTGGTGACGGTGAGTCATCGCATGATTCCGTTCTTCAGCAGCAGTGTGCTGGAGAACTACAAGATCGTGCGCTCGAACTGGACTCTGCCGGTGTTGCTGATCGGCGTGCTCGGTCATCTGGTGCTGACCCTGGCCGAACTGCGGCAGTGGCTGTTCGTGTTCGATCTGCCGCTGGCCTTTCTGGGCCTGTACCACAGTTTTATCTGGAAATTCTTCCAGAGCTTCAAGGTGCGTCTGCTGGCCGTGCTGCACATCGCCTTTCTCTGGTGGAGCATCGCCATGCTGCTGTTCAGCGTACAGAGCCTGGCGCTGCTGATCGGCGCTGAGAATATTCTCGGCAAGGCGCCGATGCACGCGCTGGGCATCGGCTTCATCGCCTCGATGTCGCTCGGCATGGCCTCGCGCGTGACACTCGGTCACTCCGGTCGGCCACTGGTCCTGGACGGTTTAAGTTGGGCCTGTTTTCTCGGCGTCACGCTCACCGCGCTGCTGCGTATCGCCGCCGAGATTCCGTTGCTGGCCGAGAGCATCGGCGTGTCGTTCAATCTGCTCGCTGCCGGCGCGTGGCTGCTGTTCATGGGCGCCTGGGTGGCCCGCTATGCGCCGATGACTCTGCGACCACGCATCGATGGCAAGGCGGGCTAGTCGTTGCAGCGCGCCAGGTTCGGCGCCGCATCAATAAATACAGGGCGCGTCTCGAATGTCTTATCTACTCCTCAAAGCCATCCACATCAGCGCCGTCTTCCTCAGTGGCACACTGTTCTTCATTCGTGGCCGCTGGATGCTGCGGGGTTCCCCGCGTCTGCAACAGACCTGGGTCAAGGTCGTGCCGCATATCATCGACACGGTGTTGCTGGCCAGCGCCATCGCGCTGACCCTGCGCATCCATCAGTATCCGCTCACCCACAACTGGCTCACGGCCAAGGTGCTGGGATTGCTGCTCTACATCGCCCTGGGCATGATCGCGCTCAAACGCGGCCGCAGCCGAAAGGTGCGTCTGCTCGCGTGGTTGGCGGCCCTGGCGGTGTTCCTGTACATCGTGGCGGTGGCACTGACACACCACGCTCTGATCGTGACGGCGTAGTCGCGGTGCCACCGTGTGATCGACCGGTCATGGCTTGTAACGCATCGCGCACTGACATAACGTAGCCCGATGACAGAATCCGACACCGATACCGCTACTCCCCGCACTCTCGATGCCTGGGTCAAGACCCTCGGCGAGCGCGGTATGCCGATCTTCGCGCGCACGGCGCGCGATATCGCCGGCGTGGCCTCGCGCGATCAAAGTTCCGCCGCGGAACTGGCGCGCGTCATCCTGCAGGACGCGGCCATGACAGCACGCCTGCTGCGCGTCGCCAACAGCTCGTATTACAACCCCGGCAAGCACAGCATCAGTACCGTGAGCCGTGCCGTGGTGGTACTGGGCTTCGAGGTGGTGCGTAGCATCTGCCTGTCGATCGCGGTGGTGGAGAATCTGCTCAAGGGTGCGCAGCGCGAGCGCATCCTGATGGAGATGGCGCGCTCCTTTCACGCCGCCGCCCAGGCGCGCGCCTTCGCCATCAAGCACAAGGACCCGGCGCCGGAGGAAGTGTTCATCGCTACGCTGCTGCTCAATCTCGGCCAGATGGCGTTCTGGTCGCTGTCGGGCGAACATGGCGCGCAGCTCAGTCAGGCAATGAAAAAGCCCGGGATCACGCCGGAGCAGGCGGAAGAGCAGGTGCTGGGTTTCAAACTCCAGCAGCTGACGCTGGGGCTGGCCAAGGAGTGGAACCTCGGCGAGTTGCTGCAAGATACGCTGGAGGGCAAGCACAAGGAGAATCCGCGCATCAGCAACATCGTCCTAGGCCATGAACTGGCGCGCAATCTGGAGCAGGGCTGGGAGACGCACGAGGTCAAGGACATGATGAAACGCCTGGCGGAGAAACTCTATATGCCGCTGGACGCGGTGCAGAGCCTGGTGCAGAACAACGCACGCGACGCGGCACGCACCGCGGCCAGTTACGGCGTCGCCAACCTCGCAAAACTGATCCCGGTGCCGCGCAGTTTCGCCGACGAAACGCTGGTCAGTGCCCGCGCCGAGGAAGCCTTGGTCGCCGAGTCGGAATTCCCGTCGCCCGATCCGATCCTGCAACTGAAGATCCTGCGCGAACTCACCGGTCTGCTGGATGCCAAGCCGGATATCAACCTGCTACTGGAGATGGTGCTCGAAGGAATCTACCGCGGCGTGGGCATGGACCGCACGCTGTTCGCCTTGCTCAGTCCTGACCGACGCCAGTTGCGTGCCCGCTATGCGCTGGGACGCAGCCGCGAACAACTGGTGCAGCGCTTCTCCTTTCAGACCACCAGCACGACCGAGAATCTGTTCAGTTGTGTCATCATGGCGCAGAAGTCCTTCAATGTCAGCGCGCCGCCGACCGCCGATATCGCGCCGATGGTGACGCCGGCGGTACACGAACTGACCTCCGGTGCGCCCTTCTATGTCAGTCCGATTGTAGTCAACGGCCAATCCATCGGCTTGTTCTATGCGGATCGCCAGCCCAGCGGTCGCCCGCTTGACGATGAAAGCTACGCGAGCTTCAATCACTTCGTGATGCAGGCAAACATGACCTTGGCGCTGATCATGCGGCGCGGAAAATAATAATGACAGGCAGTGACCCAGTGACGTAGGGTGCGTTTGCGCACGCGGTCAGACCGATCATGGCCGAGCGCAGGACAACGTGTACGCAGGGTTTATCGCCCAAGTGATACAGAACTGCATCCTACCCTGTTGACGGAGGTCAAGGTGCAGTGTTGCCCGTTTCTTTATTGTGGTACAAGTTCCGCGTTCTGATGCGGATTCACCTGACAGCGGATTGCCTTTGATTCAGCCCAGCACTCGTTCGACCGTAGCATGGCTGCGCACAGTGTGCCTGGCGCTACTGCTGTCGGTTTTGGCCGGCGGCGCCTGCGCCGATGACGACGAGCCTGCAGGCGGCGCGCACGATATCCCTTACCAAGCCGTGTCCCCGACCGCCGACAGCATGGGAGCCTTCAGCGGGCAGCCGGCGGCGGCGCCGGTGTATAACGACCATGTGCTGATCGGTTATCTATTCCTTACCGATCAGGTCCTGCCAATCCCGGGCTATTCCGGCAAGCCCATCACCACGCTGGTCGGCCTCGATGCGCACGGTGTCATCACCGGCGTGAAGATCCTGCGTCACCAGGAACCGATTCTTGCGGTCGGCGTGCGGCCGGAACACCTGCAGCGATTCATCGATCAGTTCATCGGCATCTCCGCGGCGCAGCGCGTACAGGTCGGCGGCAAGCGCGAAGGTTATGTGTCGATCGATGCCATTTCCGGCGCGACCATCACCACCATGGTGCTGAACGCCGCCATCACTCGGTCCGCGCATCTCGTCGCGGAATCGCGTGGCCTGCTCGGCGCGGATCTGCGCGGGACCATGGGTAAATCGCCGCAGGACAAGCAGCCGATCTGGGTGGCCGCCTGGCAGGAGCGGCGCGTGCAGATCGGCGTGCTGGTCACCGCGCTGCTGCTGCTCAGCCTGATCCTGATCTTCCAGGACTGGCTGGCACGGCATCCCAGCTTCCTGCTCTATGTACGTGACGGTTACCTGGTGTTCACGTTGCTGTTCATCGGCTGGTACACGCTCGCGCAGCTCTCTGTGGTCAATGTGCTGACCTTCGTCGCTGCCATCATGCACGATTTTCAGTGGGGCTCGTTCCTGATCGACCCGATGATGTTCATCCTCTGGGCCTTCGTCGCCATGACGCTGCTGCTGTGGGGGCGCGGCGTGTACTGCGGCTGGCTGTGTCCGTTCGGTGCCTTGCAGGAACTGGTGAACCAGCTCGGACGACGCATGAAGATCAAGCAGCTCGAATTGCCGGCGGTGGTGCACGAACGCCTCTGGGCGCTGAAGTACGTGATCCTGATCGCGCTGTTCGGCGTGTCGCTGCAATCGATCGGGCAGGTGCTGCCCTATATCGAGATTGAGCCGTTCAAGACCGCCATCACGCTGCGCTTCCAGCGTGAATGGGCGTATGTGCTGTACGCCGGCGTGCTGGTATTCATTTCGCTGTTCAACCGCAAGTTCTACTGCAAATACCTGTGTCCGCTCGGCGCGGCACTGGCCTTCCCGGCGCGCCTGCGGCTGTTTGACTGGCTGCGCCGTTACAAGGAGTGTGGCCGGCCCTGCCAGATCTGTGCAACGGAGTGCGAGGTGCAGGCGATCAAGTCCACCGGCGAGATCAACGCCAACGAATGCCATTATTGTCTGGACTGCCAGGTGAATTACTACAACGACAGCAAATGCCCACCGCTCGCCGACAAGCGCAGGCGCCGCGAACGCGCCGGGCGCGCGCGCGAAGTGGTCAAGGGCCTGGAGGACAGTTTCGGCTTTCCGATCATGGGCCAGGTCGACGTGAAGTTCGAGCGGCGCGTCGTACCGGAAAGACAGTCCCGCGACGAGACACCGTGAGGGTACTGTAGGTTCGAAGTAGCGTAGGGGCGGGTCTCAGACCCGCCCAGGTTGGCGCTGTCTCAAGTTCATGCAGGGCGGGTCTGAGACCCGCCCCTACGAAGTCTCTTTCGCGGTGAGCATGTTGGGCTTCAATTCATTGCAGTCCGGCGGGTGCACCGAACACCGTGCGGTTTTTCAGTAATTCGTCGAGTCGCGCCGCCGGCAGCGCCTCGCTGAAGTAAAAGCCCTGCACAGCGTCGCAGCCCTGCTCGCTCAGCAGGCTGAGCTGGTCCTGCGTTTCCACACCTTCCGCGATGACCGTCAGATGCTGTCTGTGCGCCATGTCGATGATGGCGCCGGTGACGGCGGCAACGTCGCTGCTGTGGGTGATATTACGCACGTATTTGTGGCTCAGCATGAAGGTGTCGATGGTGTGCAGGCGAAACTGTTCGAGCGGCAATTGACCGGCGTCGAAATCGTCGATGGTCACGCCTATGCCGAGCGCATGCAGCGCCCCCAGAGTTTCCTGCGCTCCGTCATCAGACAGTTTCAGTATGTTTTCGTTGACACTGATGCGCAGCAGTTCCGCCGGCAGACCGCTGTCACGCAGAGCGGCGGTGATGTCCGTCAGCAGATCTTTTTGCAGAAACTGCACCGGCGACAGGTTGACGCAGACCGGCACGGCCATGTCGCCGGCCTGCCAGGTGCGGCATTGCGCGCAGGCCGTCTTCAATACCCAGCGTCCGATCGCCACGATCAGGCTGCTCGCTTCAGCGATGGGCAGGAACTGCGCGGGCAGTAACAGGCCTTTGTTGGGATGGTGCCAGCGCAGCAGTGCCTCCAGGCCGACCAGCGTGCGTGTGTGCACGCCGACCTGGGGTTGATAATGAAGTTCGAATTCGCCGTACGCGAGCGCGTCACGCAGACCATATTCCATGTTGAGGCGCTCATGGGCGCTGATGTATAACGCCGGCGAGTAGAGCTGGATGGCGTTGCGCCCGCTGTGCTTGGCGCTGTACATGGCGGTATCGGCGTTCTTGACCAGCGTCTGCGCATCCTGGCCGTCATGCGGAAAGGCGCTGATGCCGATGCTGGGCGTGATCCGGATTTTGTAGTCTTCGATGCTGAAGTCGACCGCCATGGCGTCGAGTATCTTCTGCGCCACCGGTATCGCATCGGCGACCTCGCGCAATTCCGGAATCACCACGATGAACTCGTCACCGCCCAGTCGGCTGACCGTGTCGGCATCGCGCACGCAATTGCAGAGGCGTTCGGCGAAGGCACGCAACAACTGATCGCCGCTGGCATGTCCCAGTGAGTCGTTGATCGCCTTGAAGCGGTCCAGGTCGATGAACAGCACGGCGACCTGTCGTCCCTCGCGGCGCGCGCTTGCCAGGGTTCGTTCGATGCGGTCATGCAGCAGCATGCGGTTGGGCAGGCCAGTCAGGCTGTCGTGGTTGACGAGGAATTCCAGGCGTTCCTCGGCGGTCTTGATCTGTTGTATGTCGTAGCAGGAGCCGATGTAGCCGGCGAATGTGCCGTGCTGATCGAAGAACGGTTTGCCGTGGTCGGCGAGCCAATGATAGCTGCCATCGTGATAGCGCAGGCGGTATTCCATTATGAAAGGGTGGCGGTCATTGAAAGCGTTGAGGTAGGTGTCCATGCAGGCGTCGAGGTCATCAGGGTGCACGCTTACGGTCCAGCCGTTGCCGAGTTCCTGTGCCAACGCGCGACCGGTGAAGTCCAGCCAGGCTTGGTTGAAATAATTACACATCGCATCGGTGCCGGCGCGCCACACCGGGTTGGGGAAGATGTCCAGCAGCGAGAGGTAGAAGTCGCGCGCCTTGATGATGTCGTCCTCGGCCTTCTTGCGCTCGCTGATGTCGCGAATGATGGCCTGGCGGAAGCGCTTGCCGTCCACGGTGATGATGCGCGCGCTGACTTCGACAGGGAAGGCGCTGCCGTTCTTGTGCTGGTGCATAGTCTCGAAGACCAGGCCGTGCTGCAGATCGGCCTGCTGCCATTGCGCAGGGTAATCCGCCAGGGCCTCAGCTGTGCGCAATCTGGCGGCGATGGGCCGGCCCAGCAATTCCTCGCGCGTGTAGCCGTATAACTCCAAGGCCTTGTCGTTGGCCTCGATGAGTTTGCCGTTGTCGTCCATCAGCAGGATCACGTCATTGGCGTATTTGCTGAGGTAGTCCAGGTGTCGTACCAGAACCTGACGTTCCAGTTCCGCCAGCTGGTAACGGCTGCGACTGCGGTGCCACCAGAACCACGCCAGGCTGCCGATCAGGGCCAGAACCGCGGCGGTGAGCAGCATGATGCCGCGTGCCGTGGTCTGCGCCGATTGCGCGATCTCGGCCATGTCGAGTTTGGCGACCAGCAGCCAATCGGTATTGGGAATGCGGCGTGCGCTGGCCAGCACCGGCCGCTGGCGATAATCGAGTCCTTCGAGCAGCATGGTCTGGTTGCGTAGCGCCTGCGCGCTGAGAAGTTTGTCGAGTCGGGTGGGGGGGGTGAGGTGCGCATCGCGCGGCCCGCTCATGTAGGTCAGCTGTTCTCCATCGTGACGGATCAGATACGTCGCGCCGCTGCTGGCCGGGGTCGGCCACCAGTCGAGCAGCGGGTAGAGATAGCGATTCGGATCGATGCTGAGCGCCAGCAGGCCGACCACGCGGGCCGGGTCGGTGTCACTGACACGCAGCGGGGCAAATAATGTGAAAGACTCACGGCGCTGATCGTGACCGGCATCCGCCCGATTATCGACGAAGGTGATCGTGGTTTTTTGCAAGGCATCCCGGGCGGCGCGGCGCAGGGTGTCATTGAATGCCGGTGTTGTGCCGGCGGCGGCACGGGTCATCAGGTCGCGGTCGAGCAGCATCACGCTGTGATACTGGCTGGCGAGCAGAATCGATTGGAGGTGTGATTTGAGGCTATGGCCGGTGGCATCGTCGGGGGCGCCGCGCATCAGCCAGTCTTCGGTCTGAGCGGCGAATTGCTCGTCGTGCAGCGCCAAGTCCGCATCGCTGCGCCGCTCGACCAGCCAGGCGCTGACTTGGCGGACCTTGAGGTCCGCGATGGTGCCCAGCATGCGGCCCTTTTCAGCGCGGGCCTGCGCTAACTCATGTGAGTATCCGAGCAGTCCCGCCGCCAGCACGAGGCCAATCATGCCGGTAACCACGGCGAGTGGCAGCAAAAATGCGCCGCGGCGGCGCGGGTAGGACTGCGCAGTGGCCATCACGGCCGGCACCCTGCCGCGCGACTTCCCTGCCGGACAGTTGACACACTGCGCTTCGTTTCAAGGGTGGCGTGCATAGTCAGCGTCTTGTGCTGCCGAGTGTCGTGTCTATTTAACTATATAGCAAACTGCCCTGCATAGGACTGTACGAAACATCAATTTTATTGACCGGCAAGGCTGAGCGCCCTGGTGTCGGCTTGCGCATCGTCTATGCTTGTAGTGACTGTACAGGCGCGGGAGAGGTAGTACTGCGGTCATGAGAAACACAGGGTCGGCCGCGCCAGCGATCCATTCCCAGGGGGGTTGTTGATTCAAATCAATATTGTGTCTTTGCATCCGGACAGACACTAGCCTTCAGCCGGTGCGCGGGTGCCAAGCGGCCCAACCGAGGCCGCGATCGATCTTGCGGAGGTGTTCCATGATAACGGTAAAAGTGATCGAGAAAACATCGGGAAAGGCCGCGAAAGGCCAAAAGGTGGTGCTGAGTTATGACGGCGAGCAGGGCACCCTGACCGAGCAATACACCAACCGCAACGGCGTGGCGTATTTCAAAGCGCTGCCCGGTAGCGGCAAGGTGCTGGTCAACGGTGTGGAACGCAGGAACTGTTATATCGATTGGTGTACCGAGGTCGCCTTGTGGTCGGTTGTTTGATGCCGCCGTGCCAGCACCGCAGTGCGACACCCATTATCCATACATGCGCAGACAACCCCGCTGCTATTGACCCAAATCAAGGCATAGCCAAGCGTGGGTGCGTAGTTTGCCTGTCAGCAGCTTTCTATCCACCCCGCAGGATGAGGAGAGTACACGTATGAAATCGAAACTAACCCGACTGGCCACACTGTCGTTGCTGTCCCTGGCCATGAACAGTGTTTGGGCGGCCGATAATTCCACCGGGCACCCCGGCACCGCGCCCGGCGAAATGCGTTATCAGGGCGCGCCCACCGCCTCCGCCCCCGGCGCGCAGGTGATCACGCCCGGTGCGCCCGCCGTCACGCCGGTCGAATTCGACCGTGCCAAGAAAATTTATTTCGAGCGCTGCGCCGGCTGTCACGGCGTGCTGCGCAAGGGTGCGACCGGCAAGCCGCTGACCCCGGATATCACGCTGCCGAAAGGCACGGAGTATCTCAAGACCTTCATCAATTTCGGTTCGCCCGCGGGAATGCCGAACTGGGGCACCTCCGGCCAGCTCACCGAGGCCGATGTCGATCTGATGGCGCGTTACCTGCAGCACGAACCGCCGCAGCCGCCGGAGTACGGCATGCAGGACATGAAGGCAACGTGGAAGGTCGCCGTGCCGCCTGAGCAGCGGCCCAAGAAAAAAGAAAATGATCTGAATCTGGATAATCTGTTCTCGGTGACCTTGCGTGATGCCGGTCAGGTCGCACTGATCGATGGCGACAGCAAGAAGATCGTTACCATCATCCCCACCGGTTACGCCGTGCATATCTCGCGCATCTCGGCCTCGGGACGCTATCTGTATGTGATCGGCCGCGACGCCAAACTGGATCTGATCGATCTGTGGATGAAGGTGCCGGCCACCGTCGCTGAAATCAAGATCGGAATGGAAGCGCGCTCGGTGGAAACCTCCAAGTACAAGGGTTTCGAGGACACTTACGCGATTGCCGGCGACTACTGGCCGCCGCAGTACGTGATCATGAAGGGCGATACGCTGGAGCCGTTGAAGATCGTGTCCACGCGCGGCATGACCGTGGATACGCAGGACTATCATCCGGAGCCGCGCGTCGCGGCGATTGTCGCCTCGCATGAGCATCCCGAGTTCATCGTCAACGTGAAAGAGACCGGCAAGGTTCTTATCGTCAACTATAAGGACATCAAGAATCTCGCGACAACCGAGATTCCCGCCGCGCGCTTCCTGCACGACGGCGGTTGGGACAGCACACAGCGTTATTTCATGACAGCCGCCAACAAGTCCAACAAGATTGCCGTGATCGATTCCAAGGAAGACAAGCTGGTCGCATTGGTCGATGTCGGTGCGATCCCGCATCCGGGTCGCGGCGCCAACTTTGTCGATCCCAAGTTCGGTCCGGTCTGGGCTACGGGTGATCTCGGTGATGACACCATTGCGCTGATCGGCACGGACCCGAAGGGTCACAAGGACAATGCCTGGAAGATGGTGCACAAGCTCAAGGGTCAGGGCGGCGGTTCGCTGTTCATCAAGACGCATCCCAAGTCCAAGAACCTGTGGGTGGACACCGGTCTCAACTCCGATCCCAATGTCAGCCAGAGCGTGGCGGTGTATGACATCAACAATCTCGACAAGTCGCCTGAGATCATCAAGGTTGCTGAACTCGCGGATCTGGGCGACGGGCCGAAGCGCGTGGTGCAGCCGGAGTTCAACAAGGCCGGTGACGAAGTATGGTTGTCGGTGTGGAACGGCAAGTCACAGAAGTCCGCGATTGTTGTGTTTGACGATAAGACCCGCAAGGTCAAGACCGTAATCAAGGATGACCGTCTGATCACGCCGACCGGCAAGTTCAACGTCTACAACACGCAGCACGATATTTATTGATGCTGTAGTGACGGCACACAAGTATTTTTTTGGACAGAGCCTTGATGGATAGTCCCCTCTCCCTTTGGGAGAGGGGCAGGGTGAGGGGAATCAGTTAAGTGCCAAACTTTTCCCCCTCACCCCAACCCTCTCCCCCGCTTGCGCGGGGGCGAGGGGGCTGTTCAGTGGCGCTGCATAGAGAAATTCCATGAGCCGCCCTGCTGCTGAAACGAAGACATAGCGAAGCGAATCGATGCGAGTGATTCCGATAGCAGCGCACGCACTCAACACCGTACTGATAAGCGGACTGCTATTATTCGCCGATGCTGCCGCCGATACCGGCATCAGCCCGCAGCGCCAGACGCAACTCATTCACCTGCTGCGCCAGGACTGCGGTTCCTGTCATGGCATGACGCTCAAGGGTGGACTGGGCAGTCCGCTGTTGCCCGGCAATCTGACCGGCAAGCCCGATGAACTGCTGGTCGACACGATACTCAATGGCCGGCCCGATACGGCCATGCCGCCGTGGCGCGGTGAGCTGTCTCATGCGGAAGCGGCGTGGTTGGTCGAGCAGTTGCGCGAGGGATTGACCGATGCAACGCATTAGACGCGGCGCGGTGCTGCTGCTGGCGCTGTCGCTCAGCGCCTGCGCGACACTGCGCGGCAGCGGCGACCTCGGCGTGGTGATCGAACGCGCCAACGGCCATGTGCAGGTGGTGGATAGCAGCGCCCATAAAAAACTCGCCGAAATCGCCGGTCTCGGCGATCTGTCGCATGCCTCGGTGGTGTACTCACGCGATGCACGTTATGCCTATGTGTTCGGCCGCGACGGCGGCCTCACCAAAATCGATATCCTGCGCGGACGCATCGTCAAGCGCATCGTGCAGGCTGGCAACAGCATCGGCGGAGCGATCTCGCAGGACGGCCGGCTCATCGCCGTATCCAACTACGAACCGGGCGGAGTGAAGATATTCGATGCGGCGACGCTGACGCTCATTGCCGATATCCCGGCTGTCTATGGCGGTCACGGCCAGCGCTCCAAGGTGGTGGGGCTGGTGGATGTGCCTGGCCAGCGGTTTGTTTACAGCCTGTTCGACGCCAATGAAATCTGGGTGGCGGATCTGAATGATCCCGCGCATCCCGTCGTGCAGAAATTCCAGAATGTCGGCAAGCAGCCTTATGACGGGACGGTCACGCCGGACGGCCGCTACTATCTGGCAGGGTTATTCGGTGAAGACGGCGTGGCGCTGCTGGATCTGTGGCACACTGAGCGCGGCGCACGCCGCATTCTTGAAGGCTACGGCCGTGGCGCGCAGAAGCTGCCGGTATTCAAGATGCCGCACCTCGATTACATCGCCATGGCCGGCGATCTGATCTTCCTGCCCGCGGTCGGGCATCACGAAGTGTTGGTCGCCGACATGCGCGACTGGCATGAAGTGGCGCACATCCCGGTGCACAGTCAACCCGTGTTCGTGGTGGCGCGGCCCGACGGCCGGCAGGTGTGGGTGAACTATGCCCATCCCGATAACGATACGGTCGAAGTGATCGATGTCGATACCCTGAAGATCATCAAGACCCTCAAGCCTGGTCCCGCCGTGCTGCACATGGAGTTCACGCCACGCGGCGAGCAGGTGTGGATCTCGGTGCGCGATGCCGACCGCATCGATGTCTACGACACACAGAGTTTCGCGCGCATCGCGCAACTGCCGGCGAGTGCGCCGAGCGGCATCTTTTTTACGGCCCGCGCCCAGCGCATCGGGCAGTAAGGTCAAGGTAAGCCTATGCATGCTGAAATCGAACTGAACACCGGGGTCGCGAAATCGGACAGTGAAACCGCGCCGAGCAGGAATGCTGTGCCGTTCGATGACACTGACCGCCGCCTGCTCAATGAATTTCAGCGCAACTTCCCACTGATCGCCACGCCCTACGCCGACATCGCCCGATGTCTGGGCATCACCGAACAGGAAGTCATCGCACGCCTGCAACACTTGCAGTCGGCCGGTACGGTCAGCCGCGTCGGCCCGGTGTTCCGCCCGAATCGCATCGGCGCCAGCACGCTTGCCGCCATGGCCGTGCCCGCCGCGCAACTGGAGCAAGTGGCCGCGGTGGTGAGCGCCTATGCGGCGGTCAACCACAATTACGAGCGCGAACACGCCTACAACCTTTGGTTCGTCGCGGCCGCACCGGACGAGGCGCAGCTCGCCGCTGTGCTGGAGGACATTGCGCAACGCACCGGCCTTAAGATCATGTCGCTGCCGATGCTCGAGGATTATCACATCGACCTGGGGTTTGATCTGCGATGGACCTGAGCCTGCCAGTCGTCAATGCGCTATATGCCGCCGATAGCGCCGGGCAACGCCTGATCGCCGCGATCCAGGACGGTCTGCCGCTGACCGCACGGCCCTACGCCGACATCGGCGCGCGCATTGGCCTGAGTGAAGAGGATGTCATCGCACGCATCGCCGCATTGCAGCAACAGGGCACGATCAAACGGCTGGGCGTGGTGGTGCGGCACCACGAACTCGGCTATCGCGCCAACGCCATGGTGGTCTGGGACGTGCCCGATGAGCGCGTCGCCGCGCTCGGCCGCTGCCTGGGCGGATTCGATTTCATCACGCTGTGCTATCGCCGGCCGCGACGCCTGCCGGACTGGCCCTACAATCTGTTCTGCATGATCCACGGCCAGGACCGCCAGTCTGTGCTGGAGCAAGTGGCATTCCTGGTGACGCGCTGCGATCTGCAGGATATCCCGCACCGCGTGCTGTTCAGCAAGCGCCGCTTCAAGCAGCGCGGCGCGGTTTATAACAATCTAGGTTGGGGCGAGCGCAGCGAACCCCGACAAGAGGATGGCAGGACATGATCGGTCTCGACACCACCGACCGCGACATCATCAACATACTGCAACGCGGTTTCTCGATATGCGAGCGTCCCTACGCCGAGGCTGCCGCGCAAATCGGCATCACCGAGAAGGTGCTGCTCGCGCGGCTTGAACGGCTGCTCGATGACGGCCTGCTGAGCCGCTTCGGACCAATGTATCATGCTGAACGCTTGGGCGGTGCGCTGACGCTGGCGGCACTGCGTGTACCGGCGGCCGAATTCGATGCGGTGGCAGCCAAGGTCAATGCCCATCCGGAAGTCGCGCACAACTATGCGCGTGAACACGAATTCAACATGTGGTTCGTGCTCGGCACCGAAACGCCGGAGCGCATTGCCGCGGTGATCGCCGAGATCGAGCGCGAGACCGGCTTGAAGGTCTACAACATGCCAAAACTTGAAGAGTTTTTTGTCGGGCTGCATTTCGAGTTGGAT
>JBGPWJ010000226.1:0-4484 GCA_041492115.1 Gammaproteobacteria bacterium | reverse complement strand
GGGGCCGGTCGGTGCGGCGGCGCTGGCAGTGATTTCCGAGAAGCCAGAGATGTTCGGCCGCACGCTGATCTATCTGGGTCTCGCGGAAGGTATCGCTATTTACGGCTTGGTGGTGACAATTCTGTTGCTCGGAAAGATAGGATGAATGACAGGGCTAAAGATAAAAGGGTAAAGAGCAAAGGGTATGGAATATCGGATGATGTTACTTTCATCTTTTATCTTTGCTCTTTTCCCTCTCCCATAGGATCAATGCAATGACATCCGGCACGGTAATGTCCGAACAAGCGGCACCGGCAACTACTACCCGCATGATCGCGCTGGGCAGCGCCGCGCTCACGGGCGGCTTCAACCTGATCGGCTTTGAAACCATCGCCGATGCCACGCCGCAGTCGCTGGAACAATTGCTCGCCGAACTGTTCACCACGCGGCAGAAGGCACTGGTGGTGGTCGAGGAGAAGCTGGCGCGCAGTAACGGTCCGTGGCTGAGGCGTGTGCGCAACGAGGGCGGACGCATTGTGGTGGTCGAAGTGCCACCGCTGCAGGCACCGGCCGATTATCGGCCGCCGGTCGAAGACCTGGTAGAAAGCATACTCGGGGCATCCGCGCTGGAGGAACGTCCGTGACAAACTCGCCGACAGGCAATACCGCTAAGCAAATAGGCTGCGGGTGCACCGCGGCCTCTTGGTCTGAAATCGGCACGGGAGATTGAACAGTGGACACAGAACGACAAGTTGAAACCCTGCAAAGCGCCCTGTTGGCGCGCGCCAAGGCGCTGGCGGATGAGACCCTGGGGCGCGGCAAGCGCGAAGCGGAGCGGATCGTCGCCGACACCGAGTTGCGGTTGCGCACCCGCGAGGATTCCGAGCATCTCTCCGCCAAGGCGCGCGCCGAGCGTGTCTATCGGCAGAAGGTGCAGGCCGCCGAGATCAAGATGCGCGCCGAACTCGACCAGTTGCGCTGGACGCATGTGCAACAGGTCATGGACGCGCTGCAGGGACAGCTGGCCGCGCTGGTTGAGGACGAACAGCGCTATCTGCCCTTGCTCAAGGCGCTGATCACCAATGCGGCGCGGGTCATCGAGGACCGGGAACTGATCGCGGAAGTGAATGCGCGCGATTACACGCGCCTGCACGCGCAGTGGCCGGCCATCGCCGCGGAGGTCGCGCCGGGCAAGAATATTGTGCTTTCGCCCGAGTGCGAGGACTGTAGCGGCGGTGTGATGGTGCGCAATGCGGCCGACAACATTCGTGTCGACAACCGCTTCGAAGGGCGTCTGGAGCGACTGTCCGATGAGATGCAGCGCGCCATCGTCGAGCGCCTGTTCGCCTCGGCCGCGCCCATGACGATGCTGGGCTGATAATTGATGCACGCGAATATTTTTCAAATGTTTTACTTCTCGCATGATGGGGCTTGTCCCATGAACTGGGTACTGGAGCTGAGTGGCTATGGGTAAGATTATCGAAATCAATGGCCCTATCGTGACCGTCGAACTGCCGAATGTACGCACCGGTGAGCAGGTCAGGGTCGGCAAGCTTGGCTTGATCGGCGAAGTCATCGCGCGCGAGGGCGAACACGCCGTGGTGCAGGTGTACGAAACCACCGAATCGCTGTGTCCGGGAGAGAATGCCGAACCGCTGGGATTCCCGTTGTCGGTGGAACTGGGCCCGGGACTGCTCGGGCAGATCTTCGACGGTGTGCAGCGGCCCTTGACGACGATCTACCAGCAGAGCGGCGATCACATCGCGCGCGGCATGGATGTGAAGCCGCTGAACCGCGACAAACTATGGCGCTTTGAACCTGCGGCACAACCCGAACTGGGGCAGCCCATCGCCGCGGGTGCGGTGCTCGGCACGGTGCAGGAGACCGCCTCGATTCAACATCGCATTTTGGTGCCGCCGGATATTGACGGCGTGCTGATGGACCGCGTGTCCGCCGGCGATTACAACATCGAGCAGGTCATCGCGCGGGTGCGCGATGCGGCCGGGCATATCCACGCACTGAAGCTCTATCACCGCTGGCCGGTGCGCACTGCACGACCGTATCGGCACCGCGATCACGCGGCGGCACCGCTGATCACCGGGCAGCGCATCCTCGATACCTTCTTTCCGCTGGTGAAAGGCGGCAAGGCGGCGGTGCCGGGACCGTTCGGCGCCGGCAAGACCGTGTTGCAGCAGCAGATCGCGCGCTGGTCCAACGCCGACATCGTGATCTACGTCGGCTGCGGCGAGCGCGGCAACGAGCTGGTGGATATTCTGGAATCCTTTCCCGAACTCACCGACCCCAACACCGGCCGTTCACTGATGGAACGCACGCTGCTGGTGGCCAATACCTCCAACATGCCGGTGGTGGCGCGCGAAGCGTCGGTCTACATCGGCGTGACGCTGGCGGAGTATTTCCGCGATCAAGGTTACGACGTGGTGATGGTGGCCGATTCCACCAGCCGCTGGGCGGAAGCGCTGCGCGAAGTGGCGGGGCGTCTTGGGCAGATGCCGGTGGAGGAAGGTTACCCGGCGTATCTCGCATCGCGATTGACGGCGTTCTATGAACGCGCCGGACGGGTGCAGACATTGGCGGGCGAAAGCGGTTCCGTGACTTTGATCGGCGCGGTATCGCCACCCGGCGGTGACTTCTCCGAGCCGGTGACCAGTCACACGAAAGAAATCGTGCAGACCTTCTGGGCCTTGTCGAAGGAACTGGCCGATTCGCGCCATTATCCGTCGGTGGACTGGACCGACAGCTTCTCCGGTTATGTCGCCACCGTCAGCGGTTGGTGGGATCAGCATGTCGGTCCGGGGTGGAAAGAAAAACGTGCCGAGGCGCTCGGCCTGCTGGCACAGGCCGACGAGTTGTCGCGCATCGTCAACCTGGTAGGTCCTGAAGCACTGTCACCGGTACAGCGCTGGACACTGGAGAGTTCGGCGCTGGTCAAGGACGGCGTGCTGCAGCAGAGCGCGCTGGATCCTGTCGACAGTTATTCCTCTCCGGAAAAACAGTACGTGTTGCTGGATCTGATTCTGGACATCTATCACCAGGGCCTCGACCTGCTCAGTCTCGGTGTGCCGGTGCAGGAGCTGCTGGTGTTGCCGATCCTAGGCCGGGTGCGTCGCATCAAGGGCGTGTATTCGAGCGACAAGGTCGAGGAATTGCGCGCCTTCGGCACACAGATCCGCGCCGAGTTCGATCGCGTGCGCGATGAATATCGGCGTGCCGAGAAGACGGCAGTATGAAGGGTGTGAATCAGGCACCAGTACAATGAGGCAATTATGAGCGCGAAAGAATACTGCAAATCATCCGCCGCACGCGGCGGGCTGCTGTTCATGCGCGGCGTGCCGGATGTGGCGCTGGGCGACCGCGTGCTGGTGAAGGATCACCGCGGCCGCAAGCGCAGCGGTCAAGTGATCCGCACCTCCAATGACATGGTACTGGTGCAGGTGTTTGAAGGCACCGATGACTTGGATCTGGAGCGCACCTGGGTGCGCTTTCTCGGCGAGCCGGTGGAGCTGTCGCTGTCGCCGGAGATTCTCGGCCGCATTTTCAACGGCGTGGGCCAGCCGCGCGATCAGCGTCCGCCGCTGGTGTCCAGTCTGCGTCGCAACGTCAACGGCTCGCCGGTGAATCCGGCGGCGCGCGCCTATCCGCGTGAATTCATCCAGACCGGCATCTCCACCATCGACGGCCTCGATTCGCTGGTGCGCGGTCAGAAGCTGCCGATCTTTTCCGGCTCGGGTCTGCCGCACAACCGTCTGGCCGCGCAAATCGTGCGGCAGGCCAAGTTGCTTGGCGAGGATACGCAATTCGCCGTGGTGTTCGCCGCCATGGGCGTGTCCTATGACGACGCGCGTTTCTTTCAGGAGGATTTCGAATCCAGCGGCGTGCTCGGCAATGTGGTGATGTTCACCAATCTCGCCGACGATCCGCCGATCGAACGCCTGATCCTGCCGCGCACCGCGTTGACCGCCGCCGAGTATCTCGCCTACGACCTCGACATGCACGTGCTGGTGGTGATGACCGACATGACGCACTATGCCGAAGCCCTGCGCGAGGTGGCCACGGCCAAGGGCGATGTGCCGTCGCGCAAAGGCTATCCGGGTTATCTGTATTCGGATCTCGCGGAACTGTATGAACGCGCCGGGCGCATCAAGGAGCGCCGCGGTTCGATCACCATGGTGCCGGTGCTGTCCATGCCCAGCGACGACATCACGCACCCGATTCCCGATCTCACCGGTTACATCACCGAAGGCCAGATCGTGCTGTCGCGCGATCTGCATAATCAGGGTGTCTATCCGCCGGTGCACGTGCCACCGTCATTGTCGCGCCTGATGAAGGATGGCGTCGGCAAGGATTTCACGCGCGAGGATCATCCGCACGTGGCGAGTCAGTTGTATGCCTCATATGCGCGCGCGCTGGAAGTGCGCAATCTCGCCTCCATCATCGGCGCCGAGGAACTCGCCGAGTCGGACCGCCAGTTTCTGGCCTTCGCCGAG
>JBGPWJ010000276.1:0-3143 GCA_041492115.1 Gammaproteobacteria bacterium | reverse complement strand
TCCAATCGGAAAAGCACGAATAGTCGCCCGTATCCGTTCTGCCGAGTACGGCAACTTTGGTGATTGCGAACCGGTTGGCGAAGGCGTTTCAGAGATGCGAATTCACTGTGGTCCGGGCTACAGGGTGTATTACTCCCGAAAAGGTACGGTCGTGTATTTGCTGCTGTGTGGTGGAGACAAGGCCACGCAAAAGCGAGACATCAAACAGGCGAAGCTATTGCTTAAGAGTATGGAGGGTTGAATCATGAAAAAAAACGCTGCATTTGATGCCGCCGATTACCTCGACAATGAAAAAGTCATCGCAGAATATCTGAGCGCGGCACTGGAAGATGAAAACCCGAATGTCTTCCTTGCAGCGGTGCGTGACGTTGCGAAGGTTCGTGGCATGGCGCAACTGGCCAAAGACACTGGTCTTGGACGCGAAAGCCTCTACAAGGCTTTGGCTCCCGGCGCAAAACCCCGGTATGACACCGTACTAAAACTGATGCGCGCTCTTGGTGTGGAGTTGCATGCTGTCCCTGTTCAGAAATAAAAACAGCAAACAGCAGCAAACAGGGTCAGCAGCAAATAGGGTCCAACATTCCAACACTTCACATCAATTTCCTATAATCGCAGCTCAACAGCTTGGCGAGCTTGCGCGCCAGTACTTTCCCGATCGGCCGTTTGTTGTGCTCCATCTCCGAGAGATGGTGCTGGCGCATCCCCGCCTGATCGGCGAGCGCGGCCTGCGTGATTTCCGCGCGCAGGCGATACAGTTTCAGGAAATATCCAGGGGTGCGGTAGTTGTCGCCATGACGGGACTTGGTCTGGGCATGGACCAGCGCCGCGGGTACGCGTTCTTCTTCGAGGTAATCATCCAGCGCGCCGCGTATCGCGCGCTTCAATCGCATCATATTGACTGGCCTGGCTGGCGCAATGCTTATCTCGGCCAGAGCGTGGCGGATTTTGACTGCTTGTGTCATTTGTATGCGTCTTTCCTGTGACCTACGTAGAAGATTTCGATTTCCAGCGCACCCTCGGCCAGCATGTGATAGCGCATGCGGTACCGGTAGGTAAGTCTTACCCGGTATTCCTGATCAGCCGTCTTGCGCACATCCCAACCCCGGATGACTGGACCTTGGGTCTCAAGATCAGCGATCGCCATATCGGCCAGATCCTGAATATCGGCCGGCAGCTTAAGCAGCTGCTTGCATGCCCGCTTGGTCAGAGTGACGTTCCATGTACTCATGGGCATGGACAATACCAATTATTGGTATTATTCGCAATCGTGTGGCAGGGGCAGCGAGCCCGCGGTCAGGCCCAAAATTCCAACAAATGTATGAATGTTGGTCCTGGCCCTACAACCTCGCTTTCCCCCTTGCCAATAACGTACCACAAATGGTACTGTACCGACCATGAACAAGGATGTTCGGCTAACCGTGGCCTTTTACCGCGAAGCTTCTGGCAAGGAACCTGTCAGGGATTGGCTGCGCTCGCTTGATCGAGCCAGCAAGCGAACTCTTGGTGAAGATATCAAGACCGTGCAATTCGGTTGGCCGCTGGGTATGCCGCTGGTGCGCGGTCTGAGTGGCGGTCTCTGGGAAGTGCGTAGTCACTTACGCGACACAACGGCCCGTGTTATTTTCATAATTGAAAACGGCTATATGGTTTTGCTGCACGGCTTCATCAAGAAATCACGAGCCACGCCCAAACTTGATCTGGATCTCGCGCGCAAGCGCGCCATTAATGTCCGCAACCATGACTAAGATTACACGCAACAAACACATCGGCTCCGACTTCGACGTCTTCCTGCGCGATGAGTCACTGCTTGCCGATGTCCAGGCAACCGCAATCAAGCGTGTCCTCGCCTTGCAGATCGAAACTGCCATGCGCGCACAAGGCATCTCCAAGGCGGATCTTTCCAAACGTCTACGCACCAGCCGCACTCAACTTGATCGCCTGCTCGATCCTGGCAATGCCTCGGTCACACTTCAAACCATCGGTCGGGTTGCCCAGGCGTTGGGCAAGCGGCTGGTCTTCCGGCTCGAGGCAGCCGGTAAAAAACGCAGCGTGGCCTGACCCCGCTCTTGTGCCTGCAGAGGCCGCGATGAATAAACGCAAACAGTTTGAGAGTGTGTGGGATGCGCTGGAAGATGACCCCATCCGGCGGGAGAATCTCAAGCTGCGTTCCGGTTTGATGATCGTCATTGCCGAAGCCATCAATGACCGCAAGCTGAAGCAGCAGGAAGCCGCTGAGTTGGTGCAAATCACCCAGCCTCGTGTCAGCGCACTGCTAAAGGGAAAGCTCGAGGAGTTTCGCTTGGATACATTGGTGGATATCGCGCATCGGCTGGGCTTGCATGTGTCGATTAATGTTGCGGCATAAAGCGCCGCTTCGCCATCGGGGTCCAGCATTCCAACAAATGAATCAATGTTAGAACTGTGACCGATTCATGCCAGTGCAGTTTCATCAGGTGTATTTTGCGCGCAACTCATTCATGACCAGGTCGCCGTCGAGAAGCTTTGTCTTGCCGCTATCGATCTCGTCGCAACGACGATGGATTTCCTCCAGCCACTCGGGCGAGATTGGATAGTCATGATCAATATCGAGACTGTCCAGCGGCGTTTCAGTGATGAACGCGCGCGTGGTGGGTTCGAGTTGCAGTGCCTCGTCAAGGATTTTCTTGGGATCGAGTGAGGCGGACATAACATACCTCCTTCAGGCGAACAGGCTGTGAGGTTCGGATGCTTCATTATGAGCCTGGGATGCCGATTGAAAAACTGCCATCACATGATCAGCATGATCAGGGTCAGAGATCCACGCGTGAACTGCCGACATCAAGGCTGCGTGGGCAACGAGTTGCCCACCCTACATTGAGCTTAAGTAAGTGCCATTCGGGTTGGAGTGATTAAAAATTTACGGGTTCCGGGACAGATCTATTTGTCCGTCCATAAATCCTCACAGTCTGCTATCACGATTCTCCTCACGCATCATCCATCACATGCCCCGGCAGCACCGGCCCATAGGGCGAGTCACGGTGTTTGTCGTGGTAGTGCATCCGATAGAACACGAAGTCGTCTAGTTTGTGGAAATGCAGAAAGGGTTTGCCGGCACGTTGTTCGGCCAGGGTCGAGATTGTGTCCACCGAGTAATTGTGGCCGGG
>JBGPWJ010000283.1:0-2999 GCA_041492115.1 Gammaproteobacteria bacterium | reverse complement strand
GGAAGATTCTGCGCTGCACGGTATGGCGTGAGTTTGACGTGGATCAATCCCGATTACGCCTGTGGGATGGGCCCAGCGCGCCCTGCGTCTTCACAGTCTCCCGGTAACGCTGAGCCGATACTTGCCCGGTGCGGCGGTGTCGCCGTAGGGTACGACTTGAGTGTAAGAGTTATCCTTAACAATTCAGGGGCGGCATCAGCAGGCGGTGATGTCGAGTGCGGAAAGTTGTTGGTTCATGTGGCTGCCTGATGGCTTTGCGCGTTGGCGCAGCGCTGCTCATACGCGCTGCGCGCGATGCGCACGTCTTCGAGGAACGGCGCCAGTTCAGACAGCAGCAAAGCCTGCGGGCCATCGACCAGCGCCTTGGCCGGGGCGGGATGGAAATCCACCAGCACCATGTTGGCGCCGGCGATGATGCCTTGCGCGGTGACGTGGAAGACGTCGAGCAGGCCATCGGGTGCGCGGTCGCGCGTGCCCACCGAGTGCGAGGGGTCGATGCACACCGGCATACGCGTCAGACGTTTGATTACCGGCACGTGCGCGAAGTCGACGAAGTTGCGGTGCGGGTCGCCCATGTTGGTCTTCATGCCGCGCAGGCCGAACACCACGCGGCTGTTGCCTTCGCTGGCCAGGTACTCGGCGGCGTTCAATGATTCTTCCAGGGTGATGCCGAAGCCACGCTTCAGCAGCACTGGGAATTGTTTCTGCCGGCCGACGCTCTTCAGCAGTTCGAAGTTCTGGGTATTGCGCGTGCCGATCTGCAGCATCACGCCGGTGGGCTGGCCGGTCTGTTCCAATGCCGCGCGGATCTCGTCGACGTGTGATTCGTGAGTGACTTCCATGGCGATGACGCGGATGCCGTACTTGCCGGCCAGTTCGAACACGTAGGGCAGGCAGGTCTTGCCGTGGCCCTGGAAGGAATAGGGATTGGTGCGCGGCTTGTAGGCGCCCATACGTGTGCAGACCTGGCCGTTGTCGCGCAGGACGCGCAGCATGATCTCGACATGTTCCGGGTTGTCCACGGCGCACAGTCCGGCGAAGACGTTGAGCGTGTCCTGGCCGAAGCGCACGCCGTTGTACTCGAAAGCGGTCGGGCGGCGGTCGTCTTTGTGGCGACCGAGGATGCGGTATTCCTGGGAAACGCGCACCACGCGGTCCACGCAGGGCAGGGCCTGCATGTCGGCGTTCGAAAGTGTGGCGGTGTCGCCGACCAGGTAGAGCTCGGTGAGTGTCTGCAGCGTGCCGATCTCCTGGTGGAGGCGCACTTTGATATTGGGCAGATGCGACAGATGCTCCATCAACTGCCGGTAGTCATCGCCCTGGGTGTTGGTGCTGGGGTGCAGAATCAGGATCATTGAAGGATTCCCTTGGTAGTCCGGGACAGAGCCTATGCCGCCATAGTATTGCAAAATCGCTGTGGGTAGGATAGCGTGAAGCTGCGAAAGAACAGGTCTTGCCAGAAGAGCAGACCATTTACCGCGTCACAATCAAGAAGAGCGAGTGAGGAGCGTATCATGGCAATAGGTACTGTGAAGTGGTTCAATGCATCGAAGGGCTTTGGTTTTATCGTTCCCAGCGATGGCAGCGAAGATGTGTTCGTGCACTATTCCACCATTCAGAGCGAAGGCTACAAGTCGCTCGACGAAGGTCAGAAAGTGGAGTTTGATGCCGATCGAGGTCCGAAAGGCATGCAAACTACCCGGGTAGTTCCGGTCGGCTGATCCAAGCGGTCAGGCTCCTCGCACCCGACGGAGCTCGGGACGAATTGAACAGGGACAGGTTCGGCGTGGGAGCGCGGTGTCGTCGGGATTGCGTTTCAATCCCGAAAGCGCCGCAGCAGATCCGCATAGGCGTCGATACGCCGGTCGCGCAGGTACGGCCAGATGCGTCGCACCTGTTCGCAGCGTGTCATGTCCAATTCCGTGCACACCACGGCACGCGCGGCTTCGTCCGCCATCGCCAATACTTCGCCTTGCGGGCCCGCCACGAAGCTCGATCCCCAGAATTGAATCCCCGGTCCATGACCTGAGCCATCCGGCTCGAAACCCACCCGATTGCAGGCCAGTACCGGCACGCCGTTGGCGATGGCATGGGCGCGCTGCACAGTGATCCAAGCCTCGCGCTGCCGGACACGTTCCGCGGCCTCGTCACGAGGATCCCAGCCGATCGCGGTCGGATAGATCAACAGCTCCGCGCCGGCCAGCGCCATCAGACGCGCGGCTTCCGGATACCATTGATCCCAGCACACCAGCACGCCGAGCCGGCCGACGGCGGTATCAATGGGCGTGAAGCCGAGATCGCCAGGTGTGAAATAAAACTTCTCGTGAAACCCCGGATCGTCCGGGATGTGCATCTTGCGGTACTGCCCCGCGATGCGGCCGTCGGCATCCAGCACCACAGCGGTGTTGTGATACAGCCCGGCCGCGCGACGTTCGAACAGCGAGGCGACGATCACCACATTGAGTTCGGCGGCGAGTTCGCCGAGTAGCCCGGTGCTCGGACCGGGAATGGTCTCGGCCTGATCGAAACGCGTCACGTCTTCGCTCTGACAGAAGTACACGCCGGTGTGCAGTTCCTGTAATACGATCAGGCGCGCGCCCTGCGCGGCGGCGCTGAGGATGCCGCTGATGCTGGCGGCGAGATTGGCATCGCGGTCTTCGCTGCAGGGGTGCTGCACCAGAGCAACGGTGAGTTGCGAGTGGCGTAGTTCGGGTTGCGTGTTCATCTCACAATAATACTCCCGCCGGCAGTTGCATGGTCACGCAATGCAGGCTGCCGTATTGTTGAATCAGCGGTAGGCACGGAATGCCGATGATCTCGCGATCGGGAAAGCACTGCGCAAGACGCGCGGCGGCCTCCAGGTCGGCGGGGTCATCATAAGTCGGCAGCAGCACCGCGCCGTTGATGATCAGGAAATTGGCATAGGTGGCCGGCAGGCGCCGGCCGTCGGCGGCGAAGCGCGGTTTGGGCCAGGGTAGCGGTACCAGGTGATAAGGCTT
>JBGPWJ010000034.1:0-15279 GCA_041492115.1 Gammaproteobacteria bacterium | reverse complement strand
GTGATGTTCACGCGCTTGCGCCTGCCGCCGATCCGCGCGCACGAATGCCTTCGAGCCGCGTGCGCTTGAGCAGCAGCGCGTTCACCGCTACCAGCGCCGAGCTGCCAGACATAGCGAGCGCCGCGACTTCGGGGCTGATGACGAACGGGTAGAACACACCCGCCGCCACCGGGAAGGCGATCACGTTGTAGGCCACCGCCCACCACAGGTTCTGGTGCATCTTGCGCAGCGTGGCGCGCGACAGCACGATCGCGCCGACCACGTCGAACGGGTCGCTCTTCATGAGCACCACGTCGGCGCTCTCCATGGCGACGTCGGTGCCGGCGCCAATCGCGAAGCCCACGTCGGCCTGCGTCAGCGCTGGCGCGTCGTTGATACCGTCGCCCACCATGCCGACCTTCTTACCTTGCGCCTGCAGTTCCTTCACCTTGTCGGCCTTCTGGCCCGGCAGCACGTCGGCCAGCACGATGTCGATGCCGAGTGTGGTGGCAATGCGCTCGGCAGTGCCGCGGTTGTCGCCGGTGAGCATCGCCACCTGCACGCCGCGCCGTTTAAGCGCCGCGACCGTGGCCGCGGCACTCGGGCGTGGCGCGTCGGCGATGGCAATCAGCCCGGCGAGTTTGCCGTCGCGCGCGACGTGCACCACGGTGCGGCCGGCACCCTGCATCGCCGCCGCCTTGTCTGCGAGACCGGCGAGGTCGATTTTCTGTTCGTCCATGAGCCGGCGATTACCAAGGATCACGGTGCGGCCCGCGATCTCAGCTCTCACCCCCTTGCCCTCGATCATCACAAAGCCAGCGGGTTTCTCGATCGCCAGCCCTTGCGCATGGCGCATGATCGCCTGTGCCAACGGATGATCCGAGCCCTGCTCTACCATGGCCGCGAATGCCAGCAACTTTTCCTGCGTGACATCCGGCGCCGCAGCCACATCTACCACTTCGGGCTGACCCAAAGTCAGCGTGCCGGTCTTGTCGAAGATGATGATATCCAACTTGGTTGCGTCTTCAAGCGCGGCGGCATTCTTGAACAGGATACCGTTCATGGCGCCGAGGCCGGTGCCGACCATGACCGCCATCGGCGTGGCCAGCCCAAGGGCATCCGGGCAGGCGATCACGAACACCGTAATCGTCAGTGTGAGCGCGAACAGCAGCGGCTGACCGAGCCACCAGAACCATACCGCGAATGTCGCCAGGCCGATCACCACAGCGATCAGCACCAACCACTGCGAGGCGCGGTCGGCGAGCAGTTGTGCCGGGGCCTTGGAGTTCTGCGCTTCCTGTACCAGCTTCACGATCTGCGCCAGCGCGGTGTCGGCGCCAACTTTGGTGGCGCGGTAACGGAAGCTGCCGCTCTTGTTGATCGTCGCGCCGATCACCGTAGCGCCCGGTTTTTTCCCGACCGGCATGGACTCGCCGGTGAGCATGGACTCGTCCACCTGCGACTCGCCCTCGAGCACCTCGCCGTCTACGGGGATCTTGTTGCCGGGGCGAATGACGACCGTGTCGCCCATCATTACCTCGGCAGTGGGCAGCTCCACTTCGCGTCCGTCACGGATCACGCTCGCCATGGGCGGAGCGAGATCGAGCAGCGCGCGGATCGCCTCGGAGGCACCGGCGCGGGCGCGCATCTCCAGCCAATGGCCGAGCAGGATGAACACCAGCAGTACCGCCACCGCCTCATAGAACTGTACGCCCGCGAAGAAAAAGGTTGCGCCGACGCTGAACAAATAACCGGTGCCGACTGAAAGCATCACCAGCACCGCCATGTTGAGTACGCCGTTCTTGAGCGCATGCCATGCCGCGATCGCGAACGGCCAGACCGGATAGATCACTGCGGCACTCGCGAGCAGGAATAGCCAACGGTTGAGCGGCAGACCGAACGGCGGTGCGGGCGGCGCGAACATAGCGCCCATCGGCGAGTAGATGAAGACCGGCACGGTGAATACCAGTGCGATCCAGAAGCGATTGCGCATGTCGCGCGCCATGGCGTGCATGTCCATGCCGGCGCCGTGGCCCATCTCGTGCGCCATCGCCTCCGCCATGGCCGCCGGCGCGGTGGGTTCGACATGCATCTCGTGCCCGGAATGGGCGGTGTGATCCTCTAGCACGTGGCCGGCGTGGATCGCGGGCGCGATAGCAATTGCGGCAGCCATGGCCGGCGGGTCCTCGGGCACGCAGACGTGTTTGGGCAGGCGCTCGCCCGCGCAGTGATAGCCGCACTCGTGTACCTGGGCTTTAATGGCCTTGAGATCGATCACCGTTTCGTCGTACACGACAGTGGCGCTGCCGGCGACGTAGTTGACCTCGGCCTTGTGCACTCCCGTGAGCTTCGCGAGCTGTTTCTCCACGCCGCTGGCGCTGAGCACAGATAGCAGTCCGCCGATCTCTATCGTTGCTGTTTTCACGTCATCGTCTCTCTGTGTTGCGCCAATGCAGTTGGCATACTCGTGCGCGGCTGCCGAAGGTTAGCGTGCGGCCATCCCACAAACGCACCGCCATACTGCCGGGATAGTTCCGGAACACGCGCTCAACAATACGTTCTGCCCGTCTTGCATCGGCTGCGGATAAGGACAAGTCCACGTGATCTCCTCCATACTCAACGCGGCACAGCGCAGCGACACCAAATGCACGCACAGTCGATATGGTCGCAACTCGCATCCCGGCACCGGCAACCTGGATCAGCCCGTCGCTCCCGGCGATATTCATTCGAGCGTTCTCCTGCTTCTCATCCGTACGGACGTTACCTGTGGCCGTGATGTTGTGAACCGCTGTGCGTGCTGCCCGCGTATTTCTGCGGGTCGGCGCTAAACGCCTTGTGGCAGGCGTCCGAGCAGAAGTAGTAACTCTGTCCGGTATAGTCCACCCTCGCCGCCGCCTTGTCCGGCGGCACGTTCATTTTGCATACAGGATCGATGGCCATGTTCCACCTCCAGTTGTCGTCAGTGTTGCGGTTGTCACTCTCCAGGGACGTCATCGGCTCCGGGGACAACCGATCCGGAACCGGATACGGCTACGGCTGGGCGCTGTTACCACAGCACCGTTTGAGAGCGTTGTAGATCGGCACATACACCAACCCGGCGTACACGCCATACAGAAAACTCTCGACAAGCCCGAGCAGGAAGCCCGGCCAGGTCAGCCATTTGAATGCCGGCAGCACCTGCTCGAGAAATGCGTGCATGTGCAGGCTCTGCGGTGTGACCAAACCGTAGACCACGCACACAACAAAGCTGACCGCACCCCACAAGCCGAGCGCCCAGGTAACAAGCTTGATGTTCAGCATGACGATTGCTCCTCAGTGGTGATGGCCGTGCGGCTGATCCGCACCTTGCTCATCCTTGTCCGCTGGCCCGCGCTGTTCGTCACCGCCGCAGCAACCGCCATGGCCTGCGCGGCCACCGTGACCGCCGTGGCCGAACAGATGCATCCCGATGAACGCCGCGAACACCAGCACCCATATCCAGTTCTGTGATAGCCAGTCCATCACGCACCTCCTCGCTCAGATTTGTTTCAGTAATTGTGTGTCGCTACTCGCCGAGCAGCCGCTCACTCAACGGACGATCATGAAGATGTCGCATGATCAGGCACCGCTGTCGTGCAAGACATCCTTTATTCGCGGGAAGAACGCAGGTGTCTGCGCGGCATAACGCGTATAGTCCGCGCCGAACTCCACCGCCACCTCGCGTTCCTCGCGCCGGGCGAGGCGCACGTACATATAGACCAGCACCGGGAACATGAGCAGCGTCAGGAGCGTTGGCCACTGCACCAGGAACCCCAGCATGATCAGCACGAAGCCGCCATATTGTGGATGGCGCACGTACGCATACGGTCCCGTTACCGCCAACCCATGACTATGCTGCGCGGCATACAGCACCTTCCAGGCGGAGGCCAGCAGCCAGAAGCCGCCGCCGATCAACGCGAAGCTCAGCAGATGAAACGGCCCGAAGTGCGGATTGGAACGCCACCCGAACAGCATCTCCAGCAAATGTCCCGAGTCGTGCGCGAACCAGTCGACACCGGGATAGCGGCTCTGCAACCACCCGGACAGCAGATAGATGGTCAGCGGATAGCCGTACATTTCGCTGAACAGCGCCACGATGAAGGCCGAGAATGCCCCGAAGGAGCGCCAGTCGCGTTGCGTGCGCGGCTTGTAGAAGCTAAACGCGAAAACGATAAACACCAGCGAGTTGATGATCACGAGCGACCAGAGACCGTAAGCAGGCGCGGCTGTGTTCATGATTTGTCTCCTTCGGATCGGTCGTGATCGTGACCGACATGCCCGCCGTGACCACCATGCCCGAAGATGTGCAGCAACGGGCAGAGTGCGAGCAGCAGGAACGGCAGCGCGCCCAGCACATGTGCACGGTGCTCCGTCAGCAGAAAGAACCCAGCGATGGCAAGGAAGCCGAACAGCATCCAGTTGATCCGCGGACTCCGCCTGTTGGCGTCATGCTGATGTTCTTCATGTGTCATGGCACGCACCTCTCAGTCTTCATGGTTTGTCTCCCGGATGAATTGCACGTACCGACTGAAGCGGCATCCGTTGTTGGAAGTCAGTGGTCCGGTTCATACCGCCAGCCGCTGACGCTTGAGCAGCGCCGAGTTGACGATCACCGACAGCGACGACAGCGCCATCGCCGCGGCGGCGATGATCGGATTGAGGAAGCCGAACGCGGCAATCGGGATGCCGATGCTGTTGTAGATGAACGCCCAGAACAGGTTCTGCTTGATCTTGCGCATGGTGGCGCGCGACAGCCGGATTGCCGCGACCACGTCGCGTACGTCGTTCTTGACGAGGATGATCCCGCCGGTCTCCTTGGCGACGTCCGAGCCGCTGCCGATGGCGATGCCAATGTCAGCGGCGGCGAGCGCCGGCGCGTCGTTTACGCCGTCGCCCACCATCGCCACAACTTTACCCTGCTTTTGCAGGTCCTGGATCACGCGTGCCTTATCGGCCGGCAGCACCTCGGCAATGATTTTCTCGATGCCAAGCTCGCGCGCGATGGCATTCGCGGTACGCTGATTGTCGCCGGTGAGCAGAACCACCTCGATGCGTTCCCGTCTGAGCGCCGTGATCGCCTCTTTGGCTTCGGGTTTCAACGTGTCGGCGACGGCGATGACACCAGCGAGTTTGCCGTCGCTGCCAACGAGCATCGCGGTCTTGCCCCCGCCTTCGAAGCGCGTCATCTGCGCCTCCGCCGCAGCGAGATCGATGTGTTCGCGCGCGAACAACCGGCGGTTGCCGAGCAACACGCTCCGACCCTCGACCTTGCCGCGAATGCCATGACCCGGTATTGCCTCGAAGTCCTCGACCTTGGGTAACACGAGCGCGCGATGTTTCGCCGCGCGCACGATCGCCTCGCCGAGCGGGTGCTCCGAGCCCTGCTCGACCGCGGCCGCGAAACGCAGGATCGTGGCTTCACCGAAGCCGGAAAGCGGCACAATATCGGTGACATTCGGCTCGCCGCGCGTGAGTGTGCCGGTCTTGTCGAACACCACGGTCGTCAGACTGCGCGCACGCTCCAGCACCTCGCCGCCGCGGATGAGAATGCCCGCCTCCGCGCCCTTGCCCACGCCGACCATGAGCGCGGCGGGAGTGGCGATGCCGAGCGCGCACGGGCAGGCGATGATGAGCACGGCGATGAACGCGAGCAGCCCTTGCGGGAAGTTGCCGGCTAGCCACCAGCCGCCGAAGGCAACGAACGCCGTAATCACGACCGCCGGCACGAAGTAGCCCGTGGCCTGATCGGCGATGCGCTGGATCGGCGCGCTCGACGCCTGCGCCTCCTCGACCAGTTTGATGATCTGCGCCAACGCCGTCTCGGCGCCGACGCGCGTGGCCTTGAACTGCAATAAGCCGGTGCGGTTGAGCGTGCCGCCGATCACTGCCGCGCCCACACGCTTCTCGACCGGCATGGACTCGCCGGTAAGCATGGATTCATCCACGCTCGATGCGCCATCGGTGACTTCGCCATCGGTCGGAATCTTTTCGCCCGGCTTCACCACCACAATCTCACCGACCATGACCGACTCGGCCGGGACTTCCATTTCCTGGCCGTCGCGAATCACGTGCGCGGTCGCGGGCTTCAGGTCCATGAGCTTGCGCACCGCCGCCGAGGAGCGCTTCTTGATGAGTTCCTCCATGTACTTGCCGAGCAGCACGAAGGCGATGATCACCGCCGAGACCTCGAAGTACACTTCACGTTCCTGAACCTTCACCGGCAGCACCTCGGGGAAGAAGATCACCGCCACGCTGTAGAAGTAGGCGACCGAGGTGCCGAGCGCGATGAGGAAATCCATGTTGATGCTGCGTGTGCGAATTGCGGTCCACGCGCCCTTGTAAAAGCTCCAGCCGCCGATGAACTGCACCGGGGTAACGAGAATGAATAACCACATGCCCCAGGTGAACCAGGGCAGTTGCGGGATCGGTGCCCAGGTAACGATGGTCGCGCCGGCAGCCAGCGCAATGAATGCCGCCGCGCGCAGGATCGCGAGCGCCAGTACGCCGGTGAGCGCGACGGCCACGCGCGTGCGCATGGACTTGAGTTCGGCTTCCGGCGACTCGAAGGTGCGCTGACAACCGGCCGAGCAGAAGTAGTAGACGCGCCCGGCGCGCTCGGTCTTAAGGGCCTTCGCCTTCTCGACCACCATGCCGCAGATCGGATCCTTGGCGAGATCCTTGGCAGCCTTCGGCGCCGCATGACTCTGCCCCACAGCCATCTCCGACGGCGCCGCTTCATGCTCCGCATGTACATAGGCCGCGGGCTTGGCGTTGAACGCGTTCAGGCAGCGCGTGGAACAAAAATAATACGTCCGGCCGGCGTAGCTGGAAGTACCCGCCGCGCCGCCCTCCTCGACGGTCATGCCGCAAACCGGATCAGTCGCCATCACCCGCACCTTTCGCTGTCGTTCAGTGTCTTCCACTCGAAACCCCCGAGGGGTGCTGATAGTCGAATATCGTCAGGGTCACATCCGCCACACCGGACCATCACAATCACCACGGTCTTCATGGCGGCCGTCCTTCCTTGTATGCAACCCAGAAGCTCAGCAGGCCGCCCCACCGCCCGCGCGCTTCGATCATCTTGAATCCCGCTCTCTCCAGATACTCCGGAATCTCACCGCGCAGGTTTGGCACCACCGACGGCATGAACAGCAACGGCCACACCACCAGCCACCACAATGTCGCCGGCCGATCGACGTCGACCACGATCAAGCGGCCGCCGTCCTTCAGGACGCGATACACCTCCTGCAAACCCTGAAGTTTGGTCTTGGGCGGCAGGTGGTGCAGCATAGCGCTCGATAACACCACATCGAAGCGCCCGCTCACGATCGGCAGATTCTCGATCGCCGCGACCCGGAACGATGCGTCGCTGCCGTCACGTGCCGCGTAGCGTTGTGCCGCGGCGATCATCGCGGGCGCGGGATCGATCCCCAGCACCGCGCCTGCCGGTCCGACTGCATCCGCAGCTCGGCGTGTCAGGACTCCGGTACCGCAGCCCACATCCAGCACCTGTTCACCTTGCTTCAATCCTGCCTGACGCAGGGTCGCGCGCCGGAATCCCGTACCCAGCCCGAGCAACGGACAGTAGGCCTCGTAAATAGGCGCTGCCCAACCCATGGTGATGCCCTGCGTGGACGGTGCGGTGGCGTCGACCGACGCCGCCATGCGCTGTGACAGCCACCAGACGTACACCGCCGCCGCGGGGCACCCCAACACGATCACGGTGAGCGTCAGCGTCCACCAGGACACGCCCCACCGCATGAGGATGCCGATGGCAATGGCAGCGCCGACCAGCGCACAGACCCAACTCGTCGTACGTGTGCCCGCGCCTCCATGAAACCCTGTGCCCATGCTCGCGCTCAGCGCGCTTCCATCGCGCCCATGTGTTCCATCATCTGCTCCATCATCATCTGCATCATGTCCATGCGGTCTTCCATCATTTTCCCGCCACCCATCATGTCGCCACTCATCATTCTACTTTGCGTTTTTCCCGAACCCCCCATCATGCCACCGTCCATCATTCCGCCCGCCTTGCCACCGCCACTCATCTTCATGCCACCACCCATTCCGCGCATCGACTTCATGGCGTCGTGCATGGATTGCCAATGTTCATTCAGAAGTTTCTCGCGTTCCTTAGGGTCTTTGGTCTGCATGATTTTTTGCATTTGCGCCTGCATCTTCTGCATGTTCTCATGCATCCGTTCCATTGGTTTTCCGGTGTCGGTTGTCGCCTTGTCCACCGTGGACGCCGCCGCCTTCTCATCCTGCGCGGGATGATGAGCCTCGTCTGCGAACACAGAATGGCCATACCCTGCCAAGGACATCAGCGCTGCCAGAATAATTGCCTTTTTCATGATCGGTCTCCTTTGGGTTTGCACGAATGAAGTCTCAATGACTTGCCGCCCTTGCCCGGACAACGGGCTATTCAGGGCGACACTTGGATACGGATTTCGACAGCGCACACGGTGACACCGCGTTGCTGACGAGATTAGAGAGGGCGTGCTAAATTAGAAAACGCTTGATGAGGAGGTAGAGGGGCTGCTTGGGAGGTGGAGGATGAAACGTGGGTCTTGCCAACAGAGTTTCGATGGCTTGGTGCGGTAACAAGCCGGCATCAACCGTGGCCAACAGAAAAACCGGTGCGGGAATCCGGATAGTGCCGGCCAACACGCCGGCTTTCGTCATATCGTATTCCGCGTTGCTTAGCTGACAACAGTGTGGGTGCGGCGAGTCATGATCATGCGGCGCGGCCGTATCGCCAAGATGATGCGGCGTCGAGCCTCCACCACTGTAATCAGCAGGACTGTATCCGTTTTCGGATTCCCCAGCATGGCTGTGCGGCGCCTCGGCGGCACGCAAATCGCAGCAGGGAGTCATGCCACTGAGCGCGAGGAACGCGACCCATATCGCAACAAAGTACGGCACCATCTGTCTGCTCAAGCGTTTCATGCGCTATCCCACAAGACATCGATTGGCCGGAAGGTGCACCTTCTTGAGCCGTCGATTCGCGTACCCCGGCGGCTGCACCGTTCTTTATGGCTGGAATATCCTGCATCGCCGGCGATCGTTCCCTGATATAAATCAAGATTCCGATTCATTCTGATCGCAGAAGATGGCTGACAAATTTCCGCCGCTCAGTTGCCACCCGTACCATCACCACGGATACAGTTATAGTATAGGTCGGGCAGGCCAATTTGCACTTGGACGCGCCGGCCAACAGTGCTGGCCATTGATCTCGCTTCCTGAACCTGTCAGCAGTCTTGGCCCGGCGAGTGGCCCCGGTTAAAGTGCCCCATGTACGGAGACGCCGTGATGCCGCCGTTTCATATGGGTCCGGGAATGTGGGCCGAGTTGTGGCTGTTCTGGCTGCTCGTCCTTGGAGTGGTCGTGCTGCTGGTCGCGAATCTGACGATCAGACGTGTACCCCGCCAACGGCAAGTACTGCAACTTCCGCAACGCGGATCAATCCTTCCCGAACTACAACTGCTACGGTTAGCGTTGCCGCTGGAGTTGCTCTGGGAGATCGCCCAGTTCCCGCTGTACGATGTCTGGCATCAGGGCACATGGAGTTTCATCCTTTACGGCTTGGCCCACTGCACCCTCGGTGATCTGCTGATTTTGCTGATTGCCTATGAACTGGTAGCGCTGCTTACCGGCGGGCGTAGCTGGTACCGAAGCGCGTCGGTTGCGGGCAGTCTGCTATTCACCCTGCTGGGCACGGTCTACACCGTCTACAGCGAATCGGTGAACGTGCGCATCAAAGGCACCTGGGGCTATACCGACCTCATGCCTATCGTCCCTCTACTGAATATAGGTGGAACCCCGTTTCTGCAATGGTTGTTGATCCCGTCGTTGTTGATATGGCTTATGCGACAGCTACCCGACGGCAGAATGCCTCACGCTGTAACATGACCTGCCAAGCGGCTCCATCCATCATGATGACACCGCCAGCATAAACAAATCATGCGCTTGTACCGAACTCCCCAGTCAGAGGACCGACAACGCTGCGACCCGTCTGCATAGCACCAATGCAAGCTTGTACTATACTTATAATTATTGCTTCTCACAGCGGAGGCTCACCATGCAAACGCTTGCAAGATTATTGGTGTCAGCGGTGGCACTTCTCCTTGTCCCCGCCACTTCAGCAGCAAACACCGACCAGTCCAAGGATACCGCCAGCGCCGCCGACAGGCATGCACAGATGGAAAAGTGTTTTAGGGAGCATGCGAACCTCATGGAAAAGCCAGCCTTGCGCAATCTTAATGACTGCTGGCACGCCCACGCCTACCTGATGGAAAGAAAGAAATAATGCTGCCCGGAGTGGGCTGACCCCACTGATCTGCGGCACGTGGGTGGGTGGTTCGTCGTGCGCTGAGCAAGGCTAGACGCGCTATACCGGTGCCATTGAATGCCGAAGCCATGCAGGTGCTACAGGATCAGCAGGGGCAACACGATAGTTACGTGTTTGCGTACAAGGGACACCCCATCTGGCAGGTCAACACCAAGGCATGGCAGAAGGCCGTCAAGAGTGCTGGGCTTACGGGGTTCCGATGGCATGATCTACGCCACACGTGGGCCTCGTGGCATGTGCAGGCGGGTACACCGTTGTATGTTCTTCAAGAGATGGGCAGTTGGGCCTCGGCCGAAATGGTTCGGCGTTATGCCCATCTCTCTGCGGAACACTTGGCAGAACATGCCGAGCGGATCGTACTCAAGGACACAAAACTGGCATAAAGTCTGTCGTGATCGTAATGGTGGCTACGGGTGGACTCGAACCACCGACCTCAGCATTATGAGGACGGATTACAGGCGAGAGCCCATTGAATATCAACCAGTTACGCACGCCTGTCCCGCGCCATTGTGACACGAAGTGACTGGAAATGACCGAGGCTGTGTAAAAACTCCAAATCACCTCGAAAGCGGGGGTCTCAAAACCATTGCCTCATATGAGTTCGTTGCTCAGAGCGAATCTGGTGAGGTCGCCTCATCGAGTGCCTATTAAAAACTTTTGTTTTTACACAGCCTGGACCGGAAGAAGTCACGTTTTGGTCACGTAAACCGAGCACCGCACTTTCGGCTTTTCCTCACGAAGCAATCCCCTCTTCTACCGCGCCTGTATATTATGATAATATACATGTCATGATTGATTTCGAGCGGATCACGGGCTTTCAATGGGACGCCGGCAATGCACGGAAAACCACCGCCAAACACGACGTCACACAGGCCGAGGCAGAACAGGTCTTTCTGAATGAGCCATTGCTGGTCTCCGCCGATACCAAGCATTCAGCCATGGAACTGCGTTTTCATGTATTGGGCCACACTCATGATAACCGATGGCTGCACGTCACCTTTACCTTACGTGAGGACAGTACACTGATCCGCGTTATCTCCGCACGCGACATGCACCGCAAAGAGCGAACGATTTATGAAAAAGCACCTTAAGCCGATTCCGAAATTCGCATCAGAAGCCGCAGAGCGGAAATTCTGGGAAACGCACGACTCCACTGAGCACGTGGATTGGTCAGGTGCACTGCGCGCCCGGTTTCCGAATTTGAAACCCTCCACGCAGTCGATTTCGCTGCGCCTGCCGCAGCACATGCTGGAACGCCTGAAGATCGAAGCTAACAAGCGCGATGTGCCCTATCAATCACTGATCAAAATCTGGCTGGAGGAGAAATTATCTACCTGACGGAGGGGCGCACACCGCTTCACCTCATTCAGGAGGCAGCTCTACATATCCGGTTAGACTCAACGACCATCATGACGCCCAGCGTGGTCCTTGTCCCCTTCAGACGGCTCCGTGGGGTCACGACATTAATAAAATCAACTACTATAATAAAGGATCAACGCGGAATCGTGTGAATTTCACGAAGACCAATGCCTGAGAATTTCAACCTACTACATTCAAGTAGCTATTATGTCAGCGGCTACGATTACACGCTCGTTGTGTTATCCGTGGTGATAGCCATGCTCACTGCGTATACCGCTGCGGATATCAGCTGGCGCGCCTCAACCGATGATGGTGGCAAAATACAAGCCCGCTGGTCATGGTTGAGCGGGATTGTCCTGGGTTTGGGCGCGTGGGGGGCGCACCTCATCGGCATGCTGGCCGCCAAGGCGCATTTCTCTTTTACCTACAAGATAGACATCACTGTTATCTCGATACTGTTGGTACTCGCCGGCAGTGTATCAGCGCTGCTGCTGGTCTGCCGTCGCGGGAAGCGGAGATCCTTCCTGCTCACAGGCGGCATGCTCATGGGGCTTGGCCTCGTGGCGATGTGCTTCACGGGGATGCACGCGGTCCTCATGCCCGGCATGCAACATACCTACAACTATGGGCTGGTTGCGCTGTCGTATGCCGTCGCCGCGGGCGTTTCCACGCTGGCGTTGCTGGTCATACACAAGTTTTATTACAACAAGCCGGTGAATCCCGGCTGGGAGAAGGTCGTCTTTTCCATCCTGATGGCCGGTGCCATCATCGGAATGCATTACATCGACATGGCTTCGATGCAAATGACCACGCTAACCATGCCTGCCGGCATGGACATGGCCGGGATGCCCGGCATGGAGCCGGATGCGGTAGGCAACAACGCCATGGCCGCGGCCGTCTCCGCCGCCGTGGCCATCATTGTTCTGGTTGCACTCTGGTCCTCTCACCAGTATTACCGGAGTTCCCTGCGCGAAAAGAATCTGCTTCAGGATGCCAAGGAATACACGGATTCCATCCTGAGAAACATCCTCGATGGCATCGTTATCATCGACGAACGGGGTCTGATTCAGTCCTTGAACCCGGCCGCTGAACACGTGTTCGACTGTTCCGACGGAGAAATCATCGGGAAGAATATCTCCGTGCTCATGCCCGAGCCGCATCGCAGCCAGCACAACGGCTACATGCACCATTATCTGAAAACCGGGGTGGGCAAGGTGATTGGGATCGGTTTCCGCGAAGTCGAAGGCCTTCGCAAAGACGGAACGGTGTTTCCGCTGGAGATCTCGGTCAGCGACGTCCGCTTCGGGAAGCGGCGGTTGTTCGCGGGCTTGGTGCGCGATATTACGCAGCGCAAGGAGGCCGAGGCTCGTCTTGTTCATCTGGCCCACTACGATGCGCTGACCGGCCTGCCCACCCGGTCGCTGTTTCGCGACCGCGCCTCCCAGGCGCTGTTGCATGCCGATCGCACCGAACAGTTGATGGCGATCCTGTATCTGGATCTGGATCACTTCAAGGACGTTAACGACCGCCTGGGGCACGACGTGGGCGACAGTCTGCTCAAGGCAGTCGCCCAGAGGACCATCGCCTGCCTGCGAGGCGGGGATACTGTTTCGCGCCTCGGGGGCGATGAGTTCGTGATCATCTTGGAGAATCTCATTAATACTCACGATGCCACCAGCGTGGCAAAAAAAATCATCGAGGCCCTGGCGGAGCCCTTCCAGCTGGATAGTCACGAGATCCGCATCGGCGCCAGCATCGGGGTAGTGATCTCTCCTTTCGATCATAAGGACCTCGACGGCCTGCTCAAAGATGCCGACGCCGCGATGTACCGGGCCAAAAGCCAAGGCCGGAACAACTTCCAGCTCTACAGCCCCGACATGGTATCCGGCGCGCGTTCGCTCAAGGAACTGGAGGAAGATGTAGGCAAGGCGTTCGTGCGGGACGAGCTGCGGGTTTACTATCAGCGCGGGGTCGCTCTGCTGACTGGCAAGATTTCCAACATCGAGGCGCTGCTGCGCTGGCAGCATCCAAAACACGGCCTGCTGGAGGCGCACGAATTCGTCTCACTTCTGGAGGAAAACGGTCAGATAGATGTCGTGGGCGAGTGGGTATTGCGCACCGCCTGCACCCAGTTTCGCGCTTGGCTGGACGCAGGGCAGCCACTTGTACGGCTGGTGGTCAATCTATCCACGGGCCAACTTCGTGACGCGAACTTGGTCAAGCTGGTCAGTCGCATATTGGAGGAAACCAGACTTCCGGCGGACTGTCTCGAACTCGATATTCCCGGCAGTTACTTTGACCTGAGTCGGGATGCGCTTTACCGGGGCCGGGTGGAGGAACTCAAAAAGTTCGGTGTGCACTTGGCGCTGGAGGACTCCTGCACGAGATATTCCTTCATCGAGTTCCTGAATCGCTCGCAGCTCGACACCCTGAAACTCGATCGTGACTTTGTGCGAGGGGTGCACGTGGATCAGGATCGGGCGGCGGTGCTGAAGGCGCTGATCGCCATGGCCCGGGCGCTGAAGTTGAAGGTCATCGCGAAGGGCGTCGAGAGCGAGGAGGAACTTGCGCTGCTTCGCGAATACCGGTGTGATGCGGTGCAAGGTTACCTGTTCGGCCGGGTAGAGTCTGCGGAAAGCTTGAGCCGGTTGTTTTTGCAACAGCAATCGCAGAACGCCAAGTCGGAGATACCGAGCAATCCCGCAAAGAACGAAAGATCGCCTCTTGCATAACCGAGTGGCTTTTCAAGTAGGGCGAGTCCTGTAGTATGCGATTTTCTACTTCGTTCCAGTGCGGGCCCCTGGAATAAGCCATTGTGCTCTGTCGGATGATGGCCAATCTGGTCAAGGCCATCTTGCTCTGCCGTCACCACGAAGCCTATACCGACGGGCTGATCGCCGAGCGCAACAGAGCCAAGATGGCGCTGCGGCAGAGTGAGGCGCTATTCCACAATCTGGCATGCATCTCTCCTCACATACCCGCATTTCACTGAGCTTGACCCGCATTCGCGGCACACCTACTCGGGGGATTGAGGGAAAAGTGCTTTGCTTTAGCAACGGCTCATTTATTCCCGCAGAGTGCTTCGAAAACGACCCGTGGACATCATATGATCCTGAACCTGAGACGAGCTTTCGCACGACGTGTCGCAAGGCGGGCATCAAGGACTTTCATCCGCACGACCTGCGACACACGTGTGCCGCGTGGCTCGTACAAGCGGGCGTGCCGATCATGGAAGTGCGCGACCTGCTGCGACACACGACGGTGCAAGTGACGGAGAAGTACGCGCACTTGGCACCGGAAAACGTGCGCAAAGCCGTGAGCATGTTGGATAAAACGGTGGTTGCGTCACGTTTGCGTCACGTTGGTCCGCCGGTGCTGCGGCTCGTCAAAGGAGGCAAGTAGTTAAGTTGTTGTAGCGAAAGGCCACTATTTGGTGGCTACGGGTGGACTCGAACCACCGACCTCAGCATTATGAGTGCCGCGCTCTAACCAGCTGAGCTACGTAGCCTTTGGGTATTGCAGATCGCCGGAGGAGCCGGCGTTGGGGAGGCGGAATTTTAGGGGTTTGCGCC
>JBGPWJ010000097.1:0-9157 GCA_041492115.1 Gammaproteobacteria bacterium | reverse complement strand
CGTCGATGATGGCGCGGCGGATGTCGCCTTCGCCGGACTGGTTGGAGGACATGCTGCCGTTGGCGAGAACGAAGCCGGCGCTGCCGGTGTTTGCCAAGTGGTGGATGAAGTGTTGCACCCAGGCGAAGTTGGCGTTGCCTTTGGGTGGCACGCCGTACTGCCAGCGCACGTCGTCGTCTTTACGGAACCAGTCGGAGTCGTTGAAGGGCGGGTTGGCTAGGCAGAAGTCGGCGCGCAGATCGGGGTGCAGGTCGCGGCGGAAGGTGTCGGCCTGCTCTATGCCGAAGTCGGCTTCGATGCCGCGCAGGGCGAGGTTCATCACGGCGAGGCGGCGCGTGGTGGGGTTGCTTTCCTGGCCGTAGATGCTGATGTCGCCGAGTTTGCCGCCGTGGGCTTCGACGAATTTTTCCGATTGCACGAACATGCCGCCGGAGCCGCAGCAGGGGTCGTAGATGCGGCCTTTGTAGGGGGCGAGCATTTCGACCAGCAGGCGCACGACGCAGGACGGGGTGTAGAACTGGCCGCCGTTCTTGCCTTCGGCGCTGGCGAACTGGGTGAGGAAGTATTCGAAGACGCGGCCGAGGAGGTCGAAGGAACGATGGGTTGTGGGTGAACCACCCTCACCCACGGCCCCTCTCCCTGAGGGAGAGGGGAGTAAATCTATTGAGGCGATTAGATCGATCAGTTCGCCGAGGCGGTGTTTGTCGAGATCGGCGCGGCCGTAGTTTTTGTTGAGCGCGCCCTTGAGGCGCGGGTTATCGCGCTCCAGCGCGACCATGGCGTCGTCCACGTCCTTGCCGACGCTGGGGAGTTTAGCGCGGGATTGCAGTTGCGCCCAGCGGGCTTCTTTCGGCACCCAGAAGACATTGGCAGCGAGATATTCGTCCTTGTCTTCAGGGTTAGCGCCGGCGTAGTCGCCTTCGCCGGCGACGAGCTTGGCGCGGTGCTCCTCGAAGCTGTCGGAGATGTATTTGAGGAAGATGAGACCGAGGACGACGTGCTTGTATTCCGCCGCGTCCATGTTGTTGCGCAGCTTGTCGGCGGACAGCCAGAGTTTGGCTTCGAAGCCGAGGTTGGCGCCGGTGTCTTTGGCGGTCTTTTTGGATTTGGCGGGCGGCATCTACTGCTGATCCTTTGTTGTCTTTCGTTGTGCGGAATAGATTATGGGGTAATGAGTGTGAGTTTTGGGAAATAACGCCGGTAGCGCCGCGGATCACGGGTCAGCAAGGTAAAATCACGAATCGCGGCGTGCGCACCGATGTAGAAATCCGGCAGCGGTGAATTCCGCACACCGCCGGCACGGCGATATTTGACGAAGCACTTGCCGGCCAGAAACCCGGCCTCCCAGGGCAGCGCTTCGCGGCGGAAGAATTCCTGCGGCAAAGCTTGGTCCAGGTCTTCGATGCGATCGAAGCCTATGGAGACTTCGCTATAGATGATCGGATTGATCAGCAGCGTGTGGCGTTCGGCCAGTCGCTCCAATTGCTCGACCGACCAATGGCACCACTTCGGATCTTCGGTGACAACGTCGAGAATGACGTTGCTGTCCACCAGTATGTCCGCCATGTCCTTGGCCTCCGCTTCAGTCGCCGCGCGTCAGCGCCATGATCTGATCGGTGCTGAGGGGCTTGGTCGCCTTGCCGCGTAATGCGGCGGTCAGGCGCTGGCCGCGTCGCGTCTTCTTGCCGGCCTTTTTGAGGGTCACCACCCCGCCTTTGACGCTGAATTCCACCTCGGTGTCGGGCAACAGTCCGGCACGCTCACGAACCTCGATGGGTATGGTGACTTGGCCTTTGCTGGTGATGCGCATGAGTGGATGCTCCGGTGATTCTTACTTTAAAGAGTAAGACTTGCGCTTGGTGGCGTCAAGCTTGGTAATATGAATCGGAGCACATATTTCTCTTATATCATTAGAAAATGCGTTGTGTTGCTCCGCAACGCCTGGTGGTTTACGCAAAAAACGCTGACCCGCCCTACATTTTGGCTTCAGTAAGTGCCATTCTGTACTAACCCAATTTTTTACTAAGGGCTATACTGATTACCCCACGCTGAAGGGACAACGGATAACAGCATCGCGTTTGTGACCGGCTGAATTGCGATTAGAGGACAAATCAATGAAACCCACACTGCTTGCTCTATTCTTCTTGCTGACAGGTCTCGTGATGTGGGCGCGCATCGCACAGAGCAGCGACTTGCCGCAGGTCGGCCAGGTAGCACCGGCGTTCCAGCTTCCCGACCAGACTGGCACGGCGCAGACGTTGAGCGAATATCACGGGCGGTGGGTGGTGCTGTATTTTTATCCCAAGGACGATACGCCGGGCTGCACGAAAGAGGCCTGTTCCTTCCGCGACGACCTGCACAAACTGACCAAGCTCGGCGCACAGGTGCTGGGCGTGAGTGTGGACACCAGTGCATCACACGCCGAGTTCGCCAAGAAATACCACCTGCCCTTCCCCTTGCTGTCCGATGCCAACGGCAAGGTCGCCGACAGCTACGGCGCGCTGCGCAACCTCGGCCTGATCAAGATCGCCAAACGCTACACTTTCCTCATCGATCCCGACGGCAAGATCGCCAAGACCTATCTACAGGTCGACACCTCGCGCCACTCGCAGCAGATCATCGATGATTTGAGTCATCTGCTCGGAAAGGATTGAATCTCAACCCTGCCCCGCCGTCGGGCCGCGCAGTGGTTTGAAGATCCGCCCTTCCGCGCGCAGGAAACGGATGAAGAACTCGAACAGCACCAGCCGTGTGGTCTGCACGAACACCACCAGACCGGCGATCGCGACGATGAACAGATTGCCGAGCACCAGCAGTGCGATATACAACGCCGGCGTTTTGATATTCTCAAGCAGGCTGATCAGCGCGGTCGATAGCGCGATGTGCCCAAGCGCGAAGGCGCCCACCCGCGCGAATGACAGCGTGTTCAGCGTCAACTGAAAAACGCTTTCCAGCAGACGGCCGGAGAGTGCCAGCAGTCGTTGCTGCGGCTGGACATGATCGATGGCCAGGCCGCCCAGCAGATACCAGACGCCGCCAATCAGAATGCCGTACCAAGCGCCGTGATGAAACAGCGCAGTCAGCGCGCTGGCGTACATGAACAACACCGCGGCATCCATCGCCAGCCACGCGGCCAACTCGCCGCGCCAGTGTGCTTCCAGTGACGCCAGCAGAATGCCCAGCAGCAACAGCAGCACACCGCCGATCATCGGCGCGAGCATCACGGTCAACGGATCGTTCAGCGGCCTCAGCCACAGCGCCGGTATCAGCGTATCGAAACTGAAAAACTCGCCGAAGGCAAAACCCCAGGCGATCGCGGAGACACCGCAAGGAATCAGAAACGTGATCTGCGGCCAGCGCCGTGCAAATAGTACGGCCGCGAGGATCAGTACCAGACCATGCCCGACATCGGGAAACATATAGCCGAACAGCAGCGGCACGATCACGGTCAGCAGGCTGCTGGGATCGACCTCCGCGCGACCCGGTGTGCCGAACATCTGCGTGAAAAACTCGAACGGCCGCACCCACTCGGGATTACTGAGCGTGGTGGGCGTGGCCACACTCAGCGGCACTTGCGGAAAGCGCAGGATGGCGTCGATGTGTTCCTTCCGGAAAATTTCCCGCAGGCGGGTTTCGTCCGGGTCGCTGGTCCAGCCAGTGACATGACAGAAGCGCGTGCCGATTTCCACCTGCGGGGCGTGCTTGATATACCACTTGAGCACGCTGATATTGCCCAGCAGTTCCACCAGACGATGCCGCTCGGCGAGGTTGTCCAGTTTGCGCCGCAGCGCATCACGTTCATTCGTTAGCGCCGCGTTCTGTGCGGCGATGCGTGTGATGTTCTCGCCCCGGTCATTGCCCAACCACGCGGGCAGCGGCAACGGCTCGCAGCGGTGCGCGGTCATGGCCTTCGCAATCGCGCCGCCCTGCTCCGGCAGGCCGGCGACCACGACATAGCGGCGCGCGTCCGCGGCGATGTTCTTCAGCACAGTGCCGCCGGGCAGGCCCGCGAATGTCTCATCAACCGGGCATTCATTGAGTCCGACATACAACAGGCTCATGGGCGTTGCCAGACGGGCGAGGTCCAGTTGCGATGCCTCATCGGATGAGAACATCGCCAGCAGATGCTGGAGCTGCTGTTGCTCCTGATTCAGATGCCGCAAGCGCTCCGGAATGCCATCGACCTCGGCGGCCCAGTCGCGCAGTCGCCGCAGCGTCTGTTCAGCCGTGTCCTGCGGCGACAAAGGCAATTCAATCGGACAGTATTGGTCTTGCGGCAGGTGATCGCGGAACCGCGATTCGAGCGCCGCGAGTTCATCGAGGTACTTGCGGATTTCCTCGAGCTCAAGAGAGGCATTGACCTTGGGGTTGTCATCCAGCTGCACAGAACCGGCCCGCGCCAGCACACCCAATGCGCGCACGGTCTCATTACGCGGAACGTAGAGTTCGAACCAATGGGTCTTTTGCGGTCGAAGAAACATGTTCCGGGCATGTTCGACGCTAGGGGTGAATGCACAGCATAGCACTGCGCCGCAAGCGCCGTGCTGATAGTGGATGCTTCGGACCAGACGCGATTATTTAGCCTTGAGTAATTTAACGCCGCGCCGCAGCCAGCGTCTTGATCCTGTCATGGTGCGCCAGTATGTCCGCGCGCTCGATGACGAATATCCCCATCTGTCCGACCTTGAACTCGATCCAGGCGAACGGCACGTCCGGCAGCAGCTTGACCAGTTGACGTTCGCTCTCGCCGACCTCGCAGATCAGCAGGCCGTGTTCCGACAGATGCGCCGGAGCATCACGCAGAATTTCCAGCGCCAGATCCAGCCCGTCGTCGCCGGCACGCAGGCCCAACGCCGGCTCATGCGCATACTCCTCCGGCAACGCATCGGTTTCAGCATGCGTCACGTAAGGCGGGTTGGTAACGATCAGATCGTAGATCTCATTGGGCAGACCGCGAAACAGATCCGACTGCCGCAGGCGCACGTTCGGTGTTTCCAGACGCTCGATGTTTTCTTGCGCCAGCGTCAGTGCCGCCTCGGAGATATCCGCCGCATCGACCTGCCATTCAGGGTGGTAGTGCGCCGTGGCGATGGCGATGCAGCCCGAGCCGGTGCAAAGATCCAGCACCCGCTGGACCTGTCGACCGCCCAGCCAGGGCTCGAAACCGGACTCTATCAACTCGGCGATCGGTGAGCGCGGCACCAGCGCACGTGGATCGGACTTGAACGACAGGCCCGCGAACCACGCTTCACCGGTAAGATAGCAGGCCGGCACGCGCTCCGCGATACGCCGCGCGAACAGCGCCAAGACACGCGACTTCTCTGCGGCCACCAGCCTGCTCTGGCCATACACCGGGCTCAGGTCGTGCGGCAGATGCAGCGTGTGCAACACCAGTTGGGTGGCCTCATCGAGCGCATTGTCGTAGCTGTGACCGAAACACAGGCCGGCCGCCGTGAACCGGCTCGCGCCATAGCGGATGAAATCAATGATCGTTGAAAGTTCGCTGCTCATGGTCTGTCAATGGTCCGTGGAAGTGTCGGATATGATTTCCGTAGGGGCGGGTCTGAGACCCGCCCCTACGTTGATTTGAGCTTGTGCAAGTGACATCAACGCAGAAATCTTGAAAGTGATTTTACCCCTCTATACCCTCTGCGTCCTCTGCGTCCTCTGCGCCTCTGCGGCAAAAACATTCTCCCAAGACGCGCTCAGAAGAAAATGAAGCGCGCACCCACCGCGATCTGGAATAGCACCAGCACATTGCGCAGGTGCTCGCGCGATAATCCCATGGCGGTGCGGATACCGGCGCGGGTCGCAAACAATGCGCCGGGCAGCAACAGCAGCCACGCCAGCGGATGTATCCAGCCGATGCTGTGCGCGGGCGTCAGAGGATCGTTCCAGCCGATGATCAGGTAATTGACCGAACCGAACAGTGCCGTCAGAACGATGATCGCCGTCGAGGTGGCGACGGCATTGTGGATCGCAATACCGAACAGCACCACCAGCGCCGGTACCAGCAAGGCACCGCCACCCACACCGAAGAGGGACGATATCGCGCCCATCACCATGCCGACCGCCAACAGACCGGTGTTGTAGCGCCAGGAGGGCACATGATCGTGCGCCTGCAACGCGGCCCTGGGCAGAAACAGCGAGGCCGCGACCAGCCACAGGAACACACCGAACCCAATGCGCACCAGATGATCATCGCTGGCAATCATCACGCGCGCGCCCAGGCTGGCACCGAGCAGCGTGCCGATGCCTGCCCAGAGCATGAGTTGCGGTTTAAGCAGACCCTGCCGGTAATAGGTGTAGGCTGCGACAGCGCCGGAAAAAATCATCACCGCAAGACTGGTGGCGACCGCCGTCGTGAATGCCACCTTCGACGGTTCGGCAAGGTGCAGAAACACCTGGTACAGGAGCGGTACCATGACCACACCGCCGCCCGCTCCCAACAGGCCCGTGAGAAAGCCGGCAAACAACCCGCCGCTGAAGATTGCCAATCCGAGCAGAACAGTCATGGGCAATCACACCGGCTTGATCATAGGAATGGTTGGTGAAGTAATCAGAGAATTGCGAATAACGGCGCACCCGATCGCGCGTAAAGTATAAGCGATCCCGCCTACGATCACACCACGACAGGGCACGCGTCGCACTCGTGACGCACGCTGCGTGCCGTGTTAGGATTTGCCACCTGCACGGTCACGAGTGCGCGGATCGGCTCCGACATGATTCCGATTGCCGCGCGGCACAATCAATCGGTGAATTGCCCAAGGCCCCGGTAGCTCAGTTGGATAGAGCATCCCCCTCCTAAGGGGAAGGTCGGACGTTCGAATCGTCTCCGGGGCGCCATTTCTTCGCGACACGCCGCGCACGCATCTTCAATCGCACGTACACTATCCACCACATCCTCGTGGAGACCACGCCATGTCATTCCTGATGCACACCCGCTGCGCGCTGTTCACCGGTCTGCTGCTGATCTGCACCGAACCGCTGACTGCCGCCGAAACACCGCACTACAACCAGATCCACTTGCAGGCTCAGAGCAGCATGACGGTCGGCAATGATCACATGGAGGCGCTGTTGAGTGTCTTTGGCGAAGGCAGTGATACAGCCAAGCTCGCCGAGCAGATCAACAGCACCATGAGTTGGGCACTCAAGACCGCGAAGCAATACCCCAAGGTCAGCGTCAGCAGCGGCCAGTATCAAACTTATCCCGTGTTCGGCAAGGACACGCTGAAGCGCTGGCGCGCCACGCAGGAAGTCAGCCTGGAATCCGCGGACACCGACGCGCTGGTGCAATTGCTCGGGGCGTTGCAGCAACGTCTGCAGGTCAATGCGATCCGCTTCTCGGTGTCGCCACAGCAACGCGCCAAGGCCGAGGATCAACTGATCGATCAGGCACTGACGGCGTTTCAGGCGCGTGCCGAGCGGGTGCGAAAAAATCTGGGCGCCAAGAGTTATCGCATCGTCGATATCAATGTCGGCAGCAGCGGCGGCATAACTCCGCCTTATCCCATGATGCGCGCGCAGGCCGTGGAAAGTGCCGTGACGGCACCGGCGGTTGAATCGGGCAGCAGCCAGCTCAGTGTGAGTGCCGAAGGCACGATCGAGCTGCAGTTCTAGCAGGTGTATCGCAGAACATGCTTGGCGCTTACTTACGCCAGACAGAATTATTGTAGGGGCGGGTCTCTGACCCGCCCAGGTTGGCGCTCTCTCAAGCTCATGCAGGGCGGGTCTGAGACCCGCCCCTACGAAGCTTTCTCTTTAAGTTAAGTCCCGACCTGCTAAGCTTGTGCAAAATCGACAAGCGCACCCTGAACCTCTGCTCATTGACTCCTGTCAGAGCTTAAACATGAATAATGCTTTCCGCTTCCTGCTGTTGATTCTCACGATCATGCTGATCGAGCCAACGGGCGGGCTTGCGGACAATAGGGCAGCAACGGATGACGATGCCGCGGACATGGCCTTCAACCACCCGCTGACGCTCGTGGCACTCACCGACCTGGCCCTGCGGCGCAACACCAAGACTCGCTTGGCTTGGGCCGCCATCCGTTCGTCCGAGGCCGGCGTGGAACTGGCACGCGCCGGGTACTGGCCGCAGCTCGACGCCATCGTGAGCGCGCAACGCAACCGCGCCTTGAACTTCTCCGGACTCCCTTCCGACATCCAGTCCCGCTACGGCGCCAGTGTCAGCCTGAGTTATCTGTTGTGGGATTTCGGCACGCGCGGTGGTCAGTTGGACCAGGCCAAGTACGAGCTTGTCTCCGCGTCGCTGAGTCAGGATCAAACCGTGCAGGATGTGATCTTGCAGGTGGAGCAGGCGTACTACCAGGTGCTGGGCTTGCAGGCCGTGGTGGATGCAAACAGACAGAGTTTAAAGGATGCCGAGACCAACTTCGCGGCAACACAAGACCGCAAGAAAATGGGCCTCGCCACACTGGGCGATGTCTACAAGGCCGATGCCGCACTCGCCGGCGCCAAGCTCGCCTTGCAGCAGGCCGAGGGGCAGTTGGCGGTGATGCGCGGCCAGTTGGCGACAGCGTTGGGCGCTTCACCCGATACGCTGTTACCGCTCGTCGCATGGGAGCAGAACGTAGCGCCGGCGTTACCACCACAAAGTGTAGCGAGCCTGCTCGCCGCTGCACGCACAGCGCGCCCGGAACTGCTCGCCGCGAAGGCGCGGGAACAGTCTGCCGCTGCCAATTTGGCGGCCACGCGCGGCCGTGGTCTGCCCAGCCTCAACGTCAATGCCAATGCGGGCCGCACTCAGGTGGTGGATGTCACAGGCAGTTCGCAGTTCAGTGCGCTGGTGAGTCTCAATGTTCCGCTGTTCTCCGGCTTCGGCGACCGCGCCGCCGTGCATCAAGCGCAGGCGCAGCTGGATACCGCCCGTGCCGGCAGCGACGACTTGCGCAGCCAAGTGGAACTGCAAGTCTGGCAAGCGTATCAAAACCTGCGCACCAGCATCGTTACGCTGGACACCAGCGCCGCGCAACTGAAAAGCGCACAACTGGCAGCGGATGTTTCCAACGCGCGTTATAAGAATGGACTCGATACCATTCTCGATGTCTTGAACGCGCAGACGACCTTGGCCAATGCCCGCGTCCAGCAGGTGCAGGCGCGACTTGATTGGGCGGCGGCGCGCGCCGCATTGGGACAT
>JBGPWJ010000114.1:0-7994 GCA_041492115.1 Gammaproteobacteria bacterium | reverse complement strand
GGCGGTGGCAAACGCATCCGCCCGGCGCTGGTCTATGCCAGCGGCGCGGCGGTTGGCGCGGACCCGGCGGCACTCGACGGCCCCGCCTGTGCAGTGGAACTGATTCACGCCTATTCGCTAGTGCACGACGACCTACCGGCCATGGACAACGATGACCTGCGCCGCGGCCGTCCGACCTGTCACAAGGCATTCGACGAAGCCACGGCAATACTCACCGGTGACGCCCTGCAATCGCTGGCTTTTCATGTCCTGGCCAAGGATCCCGCTATCGCGGTCGACGCCACGGCACGTCTCAGGATGATCGATACACTGGCCCAGGCCGCAGGATCACGCGGCATGGCCGGCGGGCAGGCCATCGATCTGGCCGCCGTCGGTCGCGATCTGAGCCTCGCCGAACTCGAAGACATGCACATCCACAAAACCGGCGCGCTGATCCGCGCCAGCGTGCTGCTCGGCGTCCTGGGCCAGCCGGGGCTTGATGCCGCGCAACTGGCGTGTTTTGATCGTTACGCCAAATGCATCGGACTGGCGTTCCAGATCCGCGACGACATCCTCGATGTGGAAGGCGACCCGGCCAGACTCGGCAAGGCCTCCGGCGCCGATCAGGCCCGCAACAAACCCACCTACCCGGCCCTGCTCGGCCTGAGCGGCACCCGGCAGCGCTGCGAAGAATTGTGCAACGAGGCGCTGGCGAGCTTGGCGGGCCTGGATGAACGCGCCAGTGTGCTGCGCGGGCTGTGCGAGTACATTGTGCTGCGCGATCATTAGCAGTCTGCCGCTGTAAAAGCGCTGCAACCTTGCAACGACAGTCCCCACCCACCATAATCCAAGTGTGTTTCACCCAGCCGTATCCCCATGACCGAGCAGACCGCCTATCCCCTCCTCCGCAGCATTGATTCACCCGCCGATCTGCGTCATCTGAGCGAAAGCCAACTGACGGTCCTGGCGCAGGAACTGCGTGCCTTCCTGATCGAATCGGTGTCGCGCACCGGTGGCCATCTGGCGGCGGGCCTGGGCACGGTGGAACTGACCATCGCCCTGCACTATGTCTTCGATACGCCGAACGATCGGCTGGTGTGGGATGTCGGTCATCAGACCTATCCACACAAGATTCTCACCGGCCGCCGCGAACGCATGAGCACTCTGCGCAAGAGCGGCGGGCTGGCCGGTTTCCCGAAGCGCGATGAAAGCCCCTACGATACCTTCGGCGTTGGCCATTCCAGCACCTCGATCAGCGCCGCGCTGGGCATGGCCCTGGCGGCGCGCCAGCAGAAAAACCCGCGCCATGTCGTGGCCGTGATCGGCGATGGCGCGCTCACCGCCGGTATGGCCTTCGAAGCGCTCAATCACGCCGGCGATCTGGATGCCAATCTGCTGGTGATACTCAACGACAACGACATGTCGATCTCGCCGAATGTCGGCGGCATGTCCAATTATCTGGCCCGCGTCTTGTCCGGCAAGGTCTATTCGAGCATGCGCGAAGGCAGCAAGAAGGTGCTCAGTCACATGCCGCCAGTCTGGGAACTGGCGCGCCGCGCCGAGGAACACGTCAAGGGCATGATGGTGCCCGGCACCTTGTTCGAAGAACTTGGCTTCAACTACATCGGCCCGATCGATGGCCACGATGTGCACACACTCATCAAGACCCTGCGCAATCTGAAATCGCTGAAAGGTCCGCGCTTCCTGCATATCGTCACACGCAAAGGCAAGGGCTACGCGCCGGCGGAAAGCAATCCCTGCGTCTATCACGGCGTGTCCCCGTTCAAGATCGAGACCGGCCTGTCCGTCAGCGGCCCCGGCGCCAAGCCGACCTACACGCAAGTGTTCGGCGACTGGCTCTGCGACATGGCCGCGCAGGATGCGCGTCTGGTCGGCATCACACCGGCGATGCGCGAAGGCTCCGGTCTGGTGGCCTTCTCGGAGCGCTTCCCCACGCGCTATTTCGATGTCGGCATCTCTGAGCAGCACAGCGTTACGCTGGCTGCCGGACTGGCCTGCGAAGGCTTGAAGCCTGTCGTGGCGATCTATTCGACATTCCTGCAACGCGGCTACGATCAGCTGATTCACGATGTCGCCTTGCAGAATCTGCCAGTGCTGTTCGCCATCGACCGCGCCGGTCTCGTTGGGCCGGATGGTCCGACGCACGCGGGCAGTTTCGATCTCAGTTACCTGCGCTGTATCCCGAACATGGTGATCATGGCGCCGGCCGATGAAAACGAATGCCGGCAAATGCTCAGCACCGGCTTTCAGATCGAGGGTCCCGCGGCGGTGCGCTATCCGCGCGGTGTCGGACCTGGTGTGGCCGTGCAGTCATCATTGGAACCACTGCCGGTCGGCAAAGCGGAACTGCGGCGCAGCGGTCAGCGCGTCGCCCTGCTCGCCTTCGGCAGCATGCTGGCGCCCGCGCTGGACGCCGCCGAAACGCTCAATGCCACGGTCATCAACATGCGCTTCGTCAAACCGCTCGATGCGGACATGCTGGCTCGCGTCGCCGCTGAACACGATCTGCTGGTCACGCTTGAAGAAAACGCCGTGGCCGGCGGCGCGGGCAGCGCGGTCAACGAATGCCTGGCCGCATTGCAACTGCAAACCCCGGTGATCAACATGGGTTTGCCGGATCGCTTCATCGAACACGGCACGCACGCGGAACTGCTCGCGGGCTGCGGGTTGGACAGTGCGGGCATACTGGCCCGGGTCAGTGAATATCTCCAACAGCACAATTGCGCATCCCCACGCAGTCGACTAATATCCTAGCTCCCCGGTCAACTATTCACCCATGTCTTCTGCACGTTACTCCTTGAAGGTGGTGACTGATTTCGCATCAGCACACACCCTGCGCGGTTATCCCGGCGATTGCAGCCGCATGCACGGGCATAACTGGAAGCTTGAGGTGGAAGTGATCGCCAAGGGACTTGATGAGCATGGCATGGGCGTGGATTTCAAAGTCATCAAGCAGACAGCGCGCGAGATGGCCGGGCAACTCGATCACCGCTATCTGAACGACATCGAACCCTTCGATCGCATCAATCCCACGGCCGAGAATATCGCGGCGTGGTTTTACCAGGGCCTGTCTCACGCGCTGAATAATGCGCGCGTGCAGGTCAGCGCAGTGACCTTGTGGGAAACCGAGCGCGCCTGCGTGCGCTACACTGAGGAGCAACACGCATGAGCACCAGCAGCACCCAGACCAAACGCAAAACCGCCGCGATCGCCGACGTGCAGAACAGCGCCGACACTCGCCGCATTCCCATCAACAAGGTCGGCATCAAGGACATCCGTCATCCCGTGCGTGTCAAGGACCGAACGGGCGGCGAGCAACACACCATCGCGCATTTCAACATGTACGTGAACCTGCCGCACAACTTCAAGGGCACACACATGTCACGTTTCGTGGAGATTCTCAATCACCACGAACGCGAGATCAGCGTGGAGTCTTTTAAGGACATGCTGACGGAAATGACCGATCTGCTGGAGGCTGAGTCCGGCCACATCGAGATGTCCTTTCCGTATTTCATCAACAAGTCGGCGCCAGTATCCAAGGTGGAAAGCCTGCTGGACTACAACGTCACGCTGATCGGCGAGCGCAACAGCGAAGACACCTTCACCAACATCAAGGTCGTGGTGCCGGTCACCAGTCTGTGCCCATGCTCGAAAAAGATCTCCGAGTACGGCGCGCACAATCAGCGTTCGCATGTCACCATCAGCGCCCGCACCCGAGGCTTCGTCTGGATCGAAGAACTGATCGATATCGTCGAACAGGAGGCCTCCTGCGAACTGTACGGCCTGCTCAAACGTCCCGATGAGAAATATGTCACCGAGCGCGCCTACGACAATCCCAAGTTCGTCGAAGACATGGTGCGCGACATCGCCGTGCGCCTGAACAAGGACGAGCGCATCCTGGCCTATGTGGTCGAATCGGAGAACTTCGAGTCGATTCACAATCACTCCGCCTATGCTCTGATCGAGCACGAGAAAGCAACCTCCAAGCCCTAAAACCCAATCTGCCGTAAATAAACGCAAATTAACCCAGACGCGTTAATACGCGGTCATTTGCGGCTTCACTTTTGTTAAGTCCTCCGGCGGCACGGCCGCTCAGCTTCACGCCCAGGCATCCCACCCGGGCATCAAGTCTACTTGAATCAGCGAGATACTCGATAGTATCTGCTAGGTGACGTTTGCGCTTCAGTCGCATTCCGTCGGTATTTGCGACGTCGATCACAAAACGACCTCCTACTTCTTAATTTGCCCTCAACCCCACACCCGTCGCGCCGCTGACCTGGATGACGAGTACCTCACTCAAGGATTCGAGCAGTTTGTTGTAGCGGGATAGGGTTCACATTCCGGCTAAAGACAAGGACTCACACTCGTCAACGCGGACAACAGAGCGATTGCTGGCAACCGTCCACCTCCGCAGCAACGTTGGCAATCAAGTTTGAGGTAAGTGATCATGGTTATTTCACGGCATCTTTCGTCCCCCTCGACCAAAACCCGCAAGCCGGCTGGGGTAGGCTTCCTGCGCCAATTGCTCATGGTGGCGCTGGTCCTGGGCATCGCCCTGCCGGGTGCCATACCCGCACAGGCCGGTCAGCGCCATGAGCGCTTCGCAGCGGGGCATATACTGGTGACGCCGCGTCACACTGTCGACGACGCCCAATTCACCGCACTCACCGCACGCCATGGCGGCAAAGATCACAGCCGGGTGCGCGCCACGCGCCTGCACATTGTCGATGTCGCGCCGGGCCAGGAAGAGGCTACCGTACAGGCGCTGGCGCTGGACCCGCAAGTTGAATCCGCCGAAGTCGATCGCCTGGTTGATCCTGAAGTCACCACCGTCAACGACCCTTATTTCTCCAGCGAATGGCACCTGGCCACGATCGGTGCGCCGACGGCCTGGGACATCGCCAAAGGCGCCGGCGTGACCGTTGCAATCCTGGATTCCGGCGTTGACGGTACGCACCCGGATTTCGTGGGCAAATTAGTGCCGGGCTGGAACCTGGTCGACAACAACAGCAACACCAGTGATGTCTACGGCCATGGCACCATGGTCGCCGGCGTCGTGGGCGCCGCCTCGAACAATGGCATCGGCGTAGCCTCGATCGCCCCGGATGCGTCGATCATGCCCGTGCGTGTCGCGCTCACCTCCGGCAGCGCCTACATCAGCACCATCGCCAACGGCATCGTCTACGCGGCCGATCATGGCGCGCAGATCGCCAACGCCAGCTTCGCTACCCTGACCGGCAGCCCGACCATACAAAGCGCCGCCAATTACATGCGCAGCAAAGGCGGTCTGATGGTGGTCGCCGCCGGCAATTACGGCGTTTTGGATTCCACCCCCAATACCGACGCCGTCATCTCCGTCTCCGCCACCAACAGCAGCGACGCGCTGACGAGCTGGTCGAGCTACGGCCCCTATGTCGATGTCTCGGCGCCCGGCAATAGCATCATGACCACCACCAATGGCGGCGGCTATGCCTACGTGAGCGGTACCTCCTTCTCCAGTCCGGCCACCTGCGCGGTGCTGGCCCTGATGAAATCCGCCAACCCGGCGCTCAGCAACGTAGTGCTGGAAGCATTGCTGAAGAGCACAGCGGTTGACCTCGGCACACCGGGCTATGATCAGTACTACGGTTATGGCCGCATCAATGCCGCTGCCGCCGTGACCGCCGCCGCCAGTTACGGCGTGACCGCTGACACCCAGGCGCCGACGGTGAGCATCAGTTCACCGACCGGCGGTACGGTATCGTCCACTGTCACGGTGAATATCGCCGCCAGCGATAACGTCGGCGTCACACGCGTTGATTTGTATAACGGCGCCACACTGATCGCGTCATCCAACACAGCGCCCTACAGCATCAACTGGGATACCAAGACTGTCGCCGACGGTGCAGTCATGCTGACGGCGTTCGCTTACGACAAGGCCGCCAACAAAGGCAATTCAGCCAGTGTCGCTGTGACAGTGCGTAATGCCGTGGACAGCACCGCGCCCACGGTGAGTATTCTCTCCCCGACCAGTGGCACAGTCAGAGGTACCGTGACCGTGAACGTCTCAGCCAGCGACAATGTCGGCGTCACACAGGTTGATCTGTATGTCGGCACCGCCCTGATCGGCAGCCGTAACACCACACCCTACGCTTTCACCTGGGACACCCGCAGCGTCGCGAACGGCACACAGACCTTGACCGCCTACGCCAAGGACTTGGCCGGCAACCGCAGCCGCTCCACGACGGTGAGCGTGAATGTGGCAAATGTCATCGCCGATACCACCGCACCCACCGTCACTATCCTCAGCCTGACAGCCAGCTCTACGGTCAGCGGTTCAGTAACGGTAAAGGCCACCGCCAGCGACAATGTCCGCGTGACGTCACTCGCCCTCTACATCGACGGCACACTGCGGGTCAGCACCAGCAGCTCCAGCCTGAGTTACAACTGGAACACGCGCCGTTTGAGTATTGGCACGCACACCCTCAGCGTGAAGGCAAAAGACGCCGCCGGCAACATCACCACCAAGTCCATCAACGTGACCTATGGCACGGGCGCTGCCGGCAAGACAGGCGCAGCAACACTCACCACAAGCAGCCATCGGTAATTCTCCGCACGGACATCGCCGCAGCAGGAATGCTACGGCACTTCACCGACCTGCCAATCAGGTCGGTATTTTTTTGCCCGCACGATCAGGGCGTCTTGCCGTCGGCACACAACGTTAAGGTATACTCCCCCGCGTCTTGCCTACCCCCCTCACTGGTGGAGCCTCATGACGCACATCGACAGCCTCATCCACGCGCGCTGGATCATCCCCGTCCAGCCCAACGGCGCCGTACTCGAACACCATAGCCTGGCCCTGCAAGACGGCCGGATTCTCGACATCCTTCCGCAGCGTGAAGCTCGCACCCGCTACCAAGCCGACAAGATCATCGAGTGCGGTGAACATGCACTGATCCCCGGCCTCATCAACGCCCACACCCACGCCGCCATGTCGCTGCTGCGCGGCCTGGCCGACGATCTGCCGCTGATGGATTGGCTGAATCACCACATCTGGCCGGCCGAGACCCGCTGGGTGAGCGAGGAATTCGTGCGCGACGGCAGCCAGCTCGCCATGGCCGAAATGCTGCGCGGCGGCACCACCTGCTTCAACGACATGTACTTCTTCCCGGAAGTCACCGCGCGTGCCGCCACCGAGGTCGGCATGCGCGCCTGCATCGGCCTGATCGTCATCGACTTCCCCAGCGCTTGGGCCGGCAGCGCCGACGAATATCTGGACAAAGGTCTGGCGTTGCACGATGAGCTGCGCAATCACCCGCTGCTGCGCACCGCCTTCGCACCGCACGCGCCCTACACTGTCTCCGACGCGCCACTGGAACGCATCCGCGTACTGGCCGATGAACTCGACCTGCCGGTGCACATGCACGTGCACGAGACCATTGCCGAAGTCGAACAGAGTCAGGCGCAATTCGGCATGCGCCCGTTGGAACGTCTGGCGCGTCTCGGCCTGGTGTCACCGAGTCTGCTGGCCGTGCACATGACCCAACTGCTGGATGCGGAACTCGCGCACCTCGCCGCGACCGGCGCGCATGTGCTGCATTGCCCGGAATCGAATCTCAAACTCGCCAGTGGTTTCTGCCCCGTGCAAAAACTACTGAGCGCCGGCGTCAACGTCGCCCTCGGCACCGACGGCGCGGCCAGCAACAACGACCTCGACATGTTCGGCGAAATGCGCACCGCCGCGCTGCTCGCCAAAGCCGTCGCCAACGACGCCAGCGCCCTGCCCGCCGCGCAGGCCCTGCGCATGGCGACACTCAACGGCGCGCGCGCACTGGGACTGGGCGATGAAACCGGTTCACTGGAAAAAGGCAAGGCCGCGGACATCGTCGCCGTGCGCCTCGACGACATCGAGTGCCAACCGTTCTATAACGTGATCTCACAACTGGTGTACGCCACAGGACGCGACAAAGTCAGCGACGTGTGGGTGGCGGGGCGGCAATTGCTCAAGGAGCGTG
>JBGPWJ010000289.1:0-2802 GCA_041492115.1 Gammaproteobacteria bacterium | reverse complement strand
GTAATCCTCCAGAGAGATCACCCCCACCCTGGTCCTCTCCCGCAGGGAAGAGCGTGAAGGGTGCGGGGACTTGCATTATCTGAAGCAGACCAGAGTCGAAGCAAGTCATTCAGGCAAACGCTCTTGAGGTGGCAACGTGAGAGCACGCAAGTTATCAATCGCAGCAGACCCCGCAGCGCAGGACGCTATGCTCGCCGGGTTGCTGCGGCCGCAGACCTACCCACATCCGGCGACCAAGGTCGAACATCTGCAGACACACATCTCGCACGTGTTCCTGGCCGGCGATTACGCCTACAAACTCAAGAAGCCGGTGAACCTCGGCTTTCTGGATTTCACCACGCTCGCCAAGCGCGAGCGCGCCTGCGCTGACGAGGTGCGCTTGAACGCGCGACTCGCGCCGGACATCTATCGGGGCATGGTGACCCTCTGCATTGATAATGGCCGCTATCGTGTTGCCGAGGAAGGCTGCGTTCCGCGCGAAACCATCGTCGATTATGCGGTGCGCATGCGGCGCCTGCCGCAGGAGGGCATGCTCGACCGGCTCGCCGCGACCGGACAACTGACCACCGACCACGTACTGGACATTGCCCGACAGATGGCGTTGTTTCACACCAACACCGAACACCACCGCGACCTCGACCACTATGGTCAACTCGACAGTATCGCCGCGCCGATCCGGCAGAACTTCCAGCAGATGCAGCGTTACATCGACACCTGTCTGCCACGAGCGCGCTTCGAGCGGCTGCGCGATTATTCGGAAAATTTTCTGCGCGATCACGCCGGGCTCTTTCAGGAGCGCATCCGGCGCGGGCGCATCGTCGATGGCCACGGCGATCTGCATCTTGGCAATATGTGCCTTTTCAATGACCGCGTGGTGATCTTCGACTGCATCGAGTTCAATCCGGCATTGCGTGCCGGCGACGCAATCAACGACATCGCCTTCCTGACCATGGACCTGACCGAACGCAAGCTGCCACAACTGGCCAGCGCATTTCTGAATGAATACCTGCAACTGACCGGCGATTATCACGGCTTGGCGCTGCTGGACTTCTACCAAGTCTATCGCGCCTGCGTGCGCGGCAAGATCAACGCCTTCCAGAGCGACGGCGCCGCCGATGCCGCAGCGCGTGAACGCGCCATACAATCCGCGCGCGACTATTTCGCGCTGGCGGAGCAACTGCTGAAGCTGCGCCGTGGCGGCGTAGTGATCACCTGCGGTCTGAGCGGCAGCGGCAAGACCACCGTGGCACGACAGGCGAGTGCACGACTCGACGGCGTGCTGATCCGCTCCGACATCGTACGTAAACAGCTTGCAGGCATGACGGCGCAGCAACGTGACTCCGTCGGTTACGGCGAGGGCATCTACAATCAGCAGATGAACGAACGTACCTACGCGGCACTGCTCGACCAGGCCCGCGACATCATCACCGCGGGACGCTGGGCCATCATCGATGCGACTTTCAGTACGCGCGCCCGGCGCGACGCCGCGGCGGCACTGGCCGGACAATACCGGGTGCCATTCGTGATACTGCACTGCACTGCACCGCGCGTGGAACTGGTGCGCCGCCTCACCGCACGCGCGGCCGACAACCGCGATGCTTCGGATGCCACAGCGGCCTTGCTCGAACAGCAGTCACGGTCTTTTCAGTTACCCGATGCGTCCGAAGGTCAACTGCATATCTGCGCACCCGACACACCGGCTTGTCTCGATGGGCTGGACGCACTGCACGTCCTGACTCCCGTGGGCGGAGCGGTCAGGCCGCGCACTCTCTCTCACGTCTGATTCACACGCGCGACGCCCCTGGCAAGGCCAGTGTGTGGTTGTTATCGCCCTGCCTGCGGGTTACTGTATATTTCATCATTACGCACCGGTAACGCAATGGCCTTGACACACACCCATCACGCCCACGAAAACAGCACCGCAAGCAACCACACCCGCGCCTTCGCCATCGGAATTGCACTCAATATCGGTTTTGTCCTGGTCGAATGGATCAGCGGTGTCTACGCGCAATCATTAGCGCTGATCGCTGATGCCAGTCACAACCTGGGTGATGTCCTGAGTCTGCTGCTGGCCTGGGGTGCGGCATATCTCGCCACGCGCAAACCGTCGGCGCGTTTCACCTATGGATTGCGCAGCTCGACGATTCTGGCGGCGCTGACCAACGCCATGTTGCTGCTGGTGGTCAGCGGTGGCATCGCCTGGGAAGCCTGGCTGCGGCTGCACAGCCCGCATGCTGTCAACAGTCAGGTCGTCATCGCCGTGGCCATCGTCGGCATTGTCATCAACACAAGCACCGCTTTACTGTTCAGAGCGGGACGCAACAGCGACATGAATATACGCGGCGCCTATCTGCATATGGCCATCGATGCCCTGGTATCGGTGGGCGTGGTGGCGGCCGGCATCGGCATGCACCTCACCGGCTGGGCTTGGCTCGACATCGTCACCAGCCTGATCATCATCATCGTGATCTTCGCCGGTACTTGGGGAATATTACGCGACGCGTTGCGCCTGGCATTGCACGCGGTCCCGGAAGGTGTCGATATCAGCGCACTCCGGGCGTTCCTGCAATCGCGGCCCGGCGTATGTGAAGTGCATGATCTGCATGTCTGGGGCATGAGCACCACGGAGACCGCACTGACCGCGCATCTGGTCATGCCCGACGGCCACCCGGGCGACGATTGCCTGGCTGAAATCGCGCACTCCATCGAACACAACTTCAGCATCCATCACGCGACATTGCAGGTCGAAACGGGCGCGGCGAGCAAACCCTGCGCGCTAGCGCCGGATCATGTGGTGTGAGT
>JBGPWJ010000052.1:0-12234 GCA_041492115.1 Gammaproteobacteria bacterium | reverse complement strand
TTACCGCATCGCCCCCTTCATCAATGCCGCCCGCCAACTCGGCGCGGATATCCTGATCGCCTCGCAAGGCGAACATTCCCTGGTCAGTGAAATCGCCGCCGGTTTGCAGATCGATCTGCAACATCCGGATGTGGCGCTGCGCCTGATACTCGCCGCCGCGCGACAGCAGCCATTCACCGCCGTGCTGGGCACTGACGACAGCACCGTGGAACTGGCCAGCCGTGTCGCTGCGGCGCTGGGCTTGCCGCACAACCCACCGCAGGCCGCGCACGTCACGCGCCGCAAAGATCTGGCGCGTGACGAACTGCAACGCGCCGGCCTGCCGGTGCCCGCGCATCGATGCATCGATCTCACACGTGCACTCGAATCGCAATGCACGCAGCTCCACTATCCGTGCGTGGTGAAACCGCTGGCCATGTCCGCGAGTCGCGGCGTCATCCGCGCGAACAACTTCGCGGAACTTGTCGCGGCCTGCGCACGGATACGCAACATCATCGCCGGTGAAGAAGACAGCGACGAGCGCACCCAGGTACTTGTCGAGCACTACATCCCGGGCCGCGAAGTGGCCCTCGAAGGCATGCTGCATCACGGCGAACTGCGCGTGCTGGCGCTGTTCGACAAACCCGACCCACTTGAAGGTCCTTACTTCGAAGAGACCTACTACATCACACCATCACGACTCGATCCGCACACGCAGGCCCTGATACGAAAACGCGTTGCGCAAGCCTGCGCCGCCTACGGTCTGGTCACCGGCCCGGTCCACGCCGAATTGCGCCTGCACGACGGCGAAGCCTGGATACTGGAAGTCGCCGCGCGCACCATCGGCGGTCAATGCGCGCGCCTGCTGCGTTTCGGCACCGGCTATGGTCTGGAAGAGCAGGTCATCGCCGAGGCCCTGGAACAGCCGCTCACACTGAACGCCGACAACGGCGCCGCCGGCGTGCTGATGATCCCCATCCCGCGCGCCGGCATATTGCGGCGCGTGGAAGGCCTGCTCGCCGCGCAACGCGTGCCGTACATCGAAGACATCGAGATCAGCGTGCGCGAAGGTTACGAATTGATACCGCTGCCGGAAGGCGCGAGTTATCTCGGCTTCATCTTCGCGCGCGCACCCACTCCCGAACTCGCCGAACAGGCACTGCGCGAAGCGCATGCCTGTTTGAATATTGTGGTCGCACCGGTGTGGAAAGTGGGGAATGGAGCAAGCGTGGAATGATTTCGTGTGTCGCGCCATCAAAATAAAATGTAGGGTGGGTTAGCGGCTCCGCCGCGTAACCCACCAAGCAGCGGCGCCAGCCGCTTCATTATGCCGTGGTAGTTTACGGTGCTGTTTCTCGGGAGACTCAAGAATGATTCCATTTTGGCTAAAATTGCTTCGAGCACACAACAAAAATCGGGGCTACGGACTTACTTTGCCTTTCTTAATAGGAGCAATGCGAACTCCTGTTGGCTCAGTTGTGGTCGACAAAGAACAAAATATGGCTGACGTAGAACAGCTGTTTGAATCCATCCGAGACAATACACCTGACACGTCCTATATCTCGCTAACTGTCTGCGACCGGCTTCATCAGCCAGTATTCGCAGAAAGTTCGAGCTATTTCACGCCGCCAGAGTTGCATGCTCGAATACCAAAATTGGATGGCGAAGAATGTTTCTTATATGTAGCTCCGATTATTCTACCTCAAGAAAAAAACAGGATAGAAGACCTGTTGGAGGTTTTGTGGAAGGTAAGTGGTGATGCCATATTGGAAGGCGCATTCTCGTTTAGTAATGGTGCCTTCGTCAAATACTCTGACAAGGACTTTGCGTTAATTTCAAGCGCCAAGCATATACAAGAGAATGAAGAAGACTAGCGATTGCAGGGTCTACCATTGGTTTTGATTTCATACTTGCCGTTGCTGCGTACGCGTATCAGCAAGGTGATGACGGCGAGCGCAATGCCGCCGATGAGCAGTGCGGTGATTTTCCAGGTGTCCATGGCGTGCCTCCCTGATGTCAGCCTATTTATGCGGATTCAACATCGATGCGGGGGAGGGTTGGGCACATCGCTTGCGCGGCAACCCGCCTCAGGTGCTATCAGTCACGCAGCAAAAATGTTTTGTGTTGCGGCGCAACGCTTGGTGGGTTACGCGAACTACGATAACCCACCCTACATTGATTTGGTTGCAGCCCGCCCAGTTATTTTTTGCTGCCCGGTGCCTGGAAGCCTGCCGGTAGGCCGCCCATCTCGCCTTCATTGAACAGGAAGCCGATCATGTGCTGCTCGATCACTTTGATGCTCGCCGGATCAGCCGAGCTCAAACCATTCTCGTTGATGATCATGGTCAGGCGTTCCAGCCATTTCTTCCAGCCTTCCTTCGACACGCTGTCATAGATGCGCTGGCCCAACGGGCCGGGGTGCGGTGGCGTGTCCAGCCCTTCGGCCTCGCGTTTCAGAACTACACAGTTGACCATTCTGGACATGGCGGTTACCTCGATTCGTTATGTGTCAGCGCGACGTGCGTGCTGCGGGGTTAAAACGGTTTGACCACGGCGAGCAGTACGACGGCGATCAGGACCAGTACTGGGGCTTCATTGAGCCAACGGTAGAACACATGGCTGTGTCGGTTGCGGTCATGTTTGAAGTCCTGCAACAACTGACCACAGTATATATGATAGCCGATCAGCAGCGCGATCAGGGCGAGCTTGATAGGCAGCCAGAGAGTGTGGACATAGGCCGCCCAGGCATAGTCGATCAGCATCCAGACACCCAGCGCGATGGTGATGATCGCCCCCGGCGTCATGATGCCGTAGAACAGTTTGCGCTCCATGATCTTGAAGCGTTCGTTGCTGATCGCATCGTCGCTCATGGCGTGATAGACATACAGACGCGGCAGATAAAACAGCCCGGCGAACCAGGTCACCATGAAGATGATGTGGACGGCTTTAATCCAGAGCATGGGCAGGGCCTGCGGGTGTGAGTGCGGCATGATCGGTGTGCTGCGGCGCAGACGGCAGCAGGGTCAGGATCGCCTTGCGCATGCGCCCGACATTCATGCCGCCGACGATGCGTTTCACGCCGCGGCCCTCGGCATCGAACAGGAAGGTGGTGGGCGTGGCGTCGATCTCGCCAAAGGCCGTCCCGGTTTTGCCCATCGGGTCGAGCACGATGCTGTAAGGCAGTTGCCGTTCGCGTGCCAGCGCCAGCACGCGATCCGGCGGATCGTAAGGCATGGCGATGGCGAGGATGATCAGTCCCTGCGGTGCCAGTTCACGGTGCAGGTCGATCAGGTCGGGAATCTCATGCAGGCACGGTCCGCAGGTGATGGACCAGAAGGTCACCAGCACCGGATGACCGCGCAGCGCGGCGGCGTCGAGCTGGCGGCCTTCGATGGTGGTCAGTGTCACGGCGGGTAGCTGTGGCGGGGGTTCGCCGGGCATAAAACGCATGGCGAGCACAATCGCCAGGGCTGCCCATGAGAGGGCGATTAACCAGGAACGCAGCGAGTTGTTCATGGGCGGTGAGGATAACATGGCGCTGTCAGGCGCAAACACGTCGCAGGCCCGGCGCCGGTCCGGGCGGTGCCTGGGCGATGCCGCAAAGACCGGGTTTTTGGCAGGCGTCGGTGAACCCTGTAATATGCTTGGCTCCTCTCCAGTGAACTTCAGGTTGCGGGCACGATGATCAAGGCAGGCATAGTGGGCGGCACCGGGTATACCGGTGTGGAATTGCTGCGGCTGCTGGCGGCGCATCCAGACGTCAGTCTCGCGGTGATCACCTCGCGCGGCGAAACGGGCACGGCGGTGGCCGAGCTGTTTCCGAATTTGCGCGGGCATGTGAGCCTGCGCTTTACCGAGCCGGACGCCAAGGCGTTGGCCGACTGTGATGTGGTGTTCTTCGCCACGCCTAATGGCACGGCCATGAAAATGGTGCCGGAGTTGCTGGCGGCGGGGGTGAGGGTCATCGATCTGGCGGCTGATTTCCGGCTCAAGGATCCGGCGCAGTGGCAGGAGTGGTACGGCATGCCGCATGCCTGTCCGGAATTATTGCCGGAAGCCGTCTATGGTCTGCCCGAGGTTAACCGCGCGGCAGTGCGCAAGGCGCGGCTGGTGGCCAATCCCGGCTGCTATCCGACGGCGGTGCAACTCGGGTTTCTGCCGCTGATCGAGCACGGGCTGGTGGATGACACGCGGCTGGTGGCCGATGCCAAGTCCGGCACCAGCGGCGCCGGGCGCAAGGCCGAGGTAGGCATGCTGATGAGCGAGGCCGGTGAGAGCTTCAAGGCCTATGCGGTGCAAGGTCATCGGCATCTGCCGGAGATCCGGCAGGGGCTGGCCGCTGCGGCTGGCCACGCGGTGGGTCTGACCTTCGTGCCGCATCTGCTGCCCATGATCCGCGGAATTCATGCCACACTTTATGCGACGCTGAAGGATACGAGTACCGATTTACAGGCCTTGTTCGAGCAGCGTTACGCCGACGAACCCTTCGTCGATGTGCTGCCCGCGGGCGCGCACCCGGACACCCGCAGCGTGCGCGGCGCCAATGTCTGCCGGCTGGCGGTGCACCGCCCGCAGGACGGTGATACGGTGGTGGTGCTGGCGGTGATCGATAATCTGGTGAAGGGCGCGGCCGGGCAGGCGGTGCAGAACATGAATCTCATGTTCGGCCTGGATGAGCGCGCCGGCCTGGGCGGCATTGCCCTGTTGCCTTGATAGTGTGAACCACGGCAGTACTTGAGTAGCAGTGGTGGCTTAGGCTGACAGGGTCTAAGCAGGCTCATAGACATTACCGAGGATGGGCGCGCCTGCGCTGCAACCATCGTCGATCCAGACGTCCAATGAACAATGGAGATCCGACTCATGTGGGGAACTAATCTAGGCAAGGGCCAGCAGACGCAGCAGAAGCCGGCCAATATCGACACGCTGATCGGTCAGCAATCCCAGTTGCAGGGCGACCTGATCTTCAGCGGCATTCTGCATATCGATGGCGCCATCAAGGGCAATGTCAGCGCCGCGCCGGACAATTCCGGGATGCTCACGCTCAGCGAGAGCGGCAGCATCGAGGGCCAAGTGCAGGCGCCAAGCATGATCCTCAACGGCACAGTGGTCGGGGACGTCCATTCCTCCGACCGCGTGGAGCTGACGGCGCGCGCCCGGATCACGGGCAATATTTATTACAATCTGATCGAAATGGCCATGGGTGCCGAGGTCAATGGCCAACTCATCCACCGTGCCGAGACCCAGAAACCGGTGCTGGCCTTGGATCATGAGCAGCGTCGCGACAAGGGCTAGCCGATCTGAGCACGACGACATAAGTAGTTGACTAAACTACTCGGGAAATATAATATTAGCTAACGCTTCTAGATTGTCTGCTGTACAGGAGATGCCCATGAGTACCCCCGCGATTGAAATGCCGTCCCCCCTGGTCTTCACCGACACTGCCGCCCGCAAGGTCAAGGAACTGATCGCGCAGGAAGACAACCCCAATCTCATGCTGCGCGTGTTCGTGCAGGGTGGTGGTTGCTCCGGATTCCAGTATGGCTTCACCTTTGATGAGAGCGTCAACGAAGGCGATATGCAAGTCGAGAAGGAAGGTGTCAAGCTGCTCATCGATCCGATGAGCTTCCAGTATCTAATGGGTGCGGAGATCGATTACTCCGAAGGCCTGGAAGGCGCCCAATTCGTGATCCGCAATCCGAATGCCACATCGACCTGCGGTTGTGGCTCGTCCTTCAACGTCTGATCGCGGCGTCATGCTGCTGACACAGGGGCGCGCAAGCGCCCCTGTTTGTTTATGAGCGATGCGTCGTGCCGTGCCGCTCCTACAGGCCCTGTGGTATCCTCACTCATTAATCCACGACGTCGCAGGAACTGGCTATGAACGAATACCTGCCCGGCCTGCAGGGCGTGCCGGCCACCAAATCCAATATCTCCAATCTGGATGGCCTGACCGGCATCCTCACCTACCGCGGCTACCGGATCCAGGCTCTGGCCGAGCAGAGCAACTTCGAAGAGGTCGCGCTGCTGCTGCTCGACGGCAGGCTGCCGACCAGCGCTGAACTGGCCTCCTTCGACTTGGAGGTGCGCAAGAATCGCCCGGTCAAGTTCAATATCCGCGAGATGATGAAGTACCTGCCGGTCACCGGTCATCCCATGGACCTGCTGCAGACCGCGGTGGCCAGTCTTGGCATGTTCTACCCGGGCGACGAGTGCCTGACCGGCGAGGCCGTGTGCCGCGATCTCAACTACGTGCACAACATGTCGGTGAAGATTATCGCGCGCATGCCCACGCTGGTGACCATGTGGGAGCACATCCGCAAGGGTTACGACCCGGTGGCGCCGCGCGATGATCTGTCCTACGCCGAAAATTTTCTGTACATGTTCCACGGCAAGGAGCCCGATCCGTTCCTGGCCAGCATCATGGACACCTGCCTAGTACTGCATGCCGAACACACCATCAATGCCTCGACGTTTGCAGCCCTGGTGGCGGCTTCAACCTTGGCCAGTCCGTATCTCGTGGTCGCCGCGGCGATCGGCACGCTGGCAGGTCCGCTGCATGGCGGCGCCAACCAGCGTGTGGTGGAGATGCTCAAGGAAATCGGTTCGCCCGACAAGGTCAAACCCTGGCTGGAAAAGAAACTGGCGGCGAAGGAAATAATCTGGGGAATGGGACATCGTGAATACAAGGTCAAAGACCCGCGCGCCAGCATTCTGCAGAAGCTGATGGAGAAGCTGGTGAAGCATCGCGGCGGCAGGATCAGCCCGATCTTCGAGACGGCGCTGGCCCTGGAAGAGGCCTGCGATGCGCGGCTCGCGCCCAAGGGCGTCTACGCCAATGTGGATTTCTACTCCGGCATTCTCTATTCCGAGATGGGCATCCCACCCGATCAATTCACCTCGATTTTTGCCGTGGCGCGTTCTGCTGGCTGGCTGGCGCATTGGCGTGAGCAACTCGCCGACAATCGCATCTTCCGCCCCACCCAGGTCTACATCGGTGAAGACATCCGCGAGTATGTGCCGATTGGACAGAGGCAGTAGTTTGTTGGAAGTAGCGAATTGCTACTTGTTACTCGCTAAATAAATCCCCCCCAACACCACCGACGCCTTCGCGCCGGTCACGCTCGGCAAATTGCCGGGCTTGCCTTCCAGTGTTTGTTTGGCCAGCCAGGCGAACGCCAAGGCTTCCACCCAATCCGGGCCCAGGCCCAGTGTCTGCGTTGATGCCACGCGCATGCCCGGTAATGCGTCCGCCAATTGTTGCATCAGCGTGACATTGTGCACGCCGCCGCCGCAGACCAGGACTTGTTGTGCGTGCGGGGCATAACGCTGGATGGCAGCGGCGCAAGACTGGGCCGTCAGCGCGATCAAGCTGGCCTGCACCTGAGCAGGTTTCGGCGCGGTATCGAACTGTGCCAGCCGTGCTTCCAGCCAAGCCATATTGAAGTGCTCACGTCCTGTGCTCTTGGGTGGCGGTCGTTGAAAATAGGCATCGCTCAGCAGCGCCGCCAGCAGTGGTTCATGGCGCGGCGCGCTGCCGGCCCAGCGGCCCTCGTTATCCTGCGGAGTGCCCAGGTGGCGCGCGGCCCAGGCATCCATCAACACGTTGCCCGGCCCGGTGTCGAAGCCGGTCACGGCCTGCTGTAGATCGCGGGGTAGCACAGTGATATTGGCCATGCCGCCGATGTTCAGCGCTACGCGGTCCTCATCGGCGCTGCGCAATACCGCGGCGTGAAAGGCCGGCACCAATGGTGCGCCCTGTCCGCCTGCCGCGATGTCGCGTCGACGGAAGTCCGCGATGGTGGTGATGCCGGTGAGTTGTGCGATGACGTTTGGGTCACCGATCTGCACGCTGAAGGGAGGGTTGCCATCGGGCTCATGGCGTACGGTCTGGCCGTGGCTGCCAATGGCACGCACCGCCGAGGTCGGGATTGCAGCTCGCTGAAGCAGTGCTAGTGCGGCTTCGGCAAACAAGCGTCCCAGGCGCACATCGAGTTCGGCCATGCACCGCAATTCATCCGTCGTGCCGCCATGACAGAGCGTGAGCAGTTGCGCGCGCAGTGCAGCGGGGAGCGGGTGGCTGTGAACTGCAATCTGCTGCGGTGTCGGTGCAGTAAGATCAACCAACACCGCGTCTATGGCATCCAGGCTGGTGCCCGACATCAGGCCGATGAAGAGGTCAGGCATAGTAGGGTCGGATGCGGCGGTGGACGTTGACCAATAGTAGCAAGCGGCACGCGGTGGGGGTAGGCGTGTTGCCGGCTGTTGCTGGCGGAGAGAGTAGGCCGCCGCGGCCGCGCCGCGGCGGTTGGAAGGAGAGGTGCGCGATCAGGGCTGTCGGTACGCGACCATCACGTGCTCAAGCAGAGTGAGCTGCGACAACATCGGCCGGGTCTTGGTCAAGAAGTCCGGGCGGTACTTGTCAATGACGGGTTCCGCGATGATGGTCTTGACGGCGAGTGGATCGCGGTATTGGCCATCGACATGCACTTCATAATGCAGGTGTGGCCCGGTGGCCAGACCGGTCATGCCGACATAGGCGATGGTCTGGCCATGGGTAACGCGCATGCCGCGGTGCAGACCTTGGGCAAAGCGCGACAGGTGACCGTAGAGCGTGCTGATATGTTTGTTATGCGTCAGTTCGACGACATTGCCGTAACCGTTCTTGGTGCCGACGAAGGCGACCACGGCATCGCTGGTGGCCTTGACCGGCGTACCGGTTGGTGCGGCGTAGTCGACACCCTTATGCGCGCGGATGCGGTTCAGGATCGGATGCAGGCGGGCCAGGCTGAAGCCCGAGCTGATGCGTGTGAATTCCACCGGGGTGCGCAGGAAGGCCTTGCGCAGATTGCCACCATCAGGTGCAAAGTAGGCGACTTGGCCATTGGGGTCGGTATAGCGCAGGGCGCGGTAGGTCTTGCCGCGGTTCTTGAACTCGGCCGCGAGAATCTCGCCGTCGCGGACCTTCTTGCCGTCGACGTAATCTTCCTCGAAGACCACAGCAAAACTGTCACCCTCGCGGATACCGAGCGCGAAATCGATATCCCAACCGAAGATCTTGGTCAGCTTGAGTGTGATGTTGTCCGCCACGCCGGCGGTCTGGGCGGCCTCGAACAACGAGGAGTTGATCACTGCGCTGGCGCGCGCCAAGCGATGTTCGATGGGGCGTTCGATAACCGTGGAGTGAAAGCTGTCGCTTTTGCTCTCAACCCGCAGGATGTGTACGGCATCGGTGTCGTAGGTCAGTTCCTGGAGCTGGCCTTTGGCATCGACCTTGAACTTGAAGGATTCGCCGGGGTGAAGGCGCTTGAGGCTGGCGGTGTCCGTATTGAGGCTCACTATTTTCTGGAGCTGGTCGGCACTGACGCCGATGCGACTGAAAATGGCGCCCAGCGTGTCGCCATTCTTGACGCTGACTGTGAACCACTCGGTGTCCGGCGCGTCACCGACGGCAACACTTTCAGCGCTGTTGTCGGGGGGTGTCTGGGGTAGCTGCAGGGGGATACTGATCGCGTCGCTCAGTGTCAAATTCTGTGGCAGCGGCGTGCTGGAAGTCGACGCAATACGCGTCGCGCTGGCTTGGTGCGAAACTATCCCAATAAGCAGGGAGGTGGCAATCAGTGTGCTGCCCAGTGCTAGCCAGAGGCCACGACGGGGATTGTTGACGGGGTTGCTTCCCTGCCCGTCCATGATGTCTTTGTGATTGTTTAGCAAGTAATTACCCACAATATTCCCTCAATAAAAACGCGCCGCGGTACCTTAGCCCGTGAGGCCCGACGGGTCAAGAATTTTTTCCCCGCAGAATCGGTGGCACTGTGATGTGGAAAATGTCATCTGTGTCTAAATAGCAATGAATGTGCCGGTAGCTTAACTGCTGGCCGTTGGAGCGTGTGTTAACCTTGTCACATTGATGAACTTGCCGTGGAGGGCACTATGCCGTCGGTCGTAGAAGCGCTGGCGCTGATCAAGCGTGGTGCGCAGGATTTGTTGCTGGAGCATGAATTGGTGCAGAAGTTGGCACGTGGCACCCCCTTGCGCGTTAAGGCCGGATTCGATCCCACGGCGCCGGATTTACACCTCGGGCACACGGTCCTGGTCAACAAACTCCGACAATTCCAGGAATTGGGCCATGAGGTATTGTTCCTGATCGGCGATTTTACCGGCATGATCGGCGACCCGACCGGAAAAAACGTCACCCGCAAGCCGCTGACTCGCGACGAAGTCATCGACAATGCCAAGAGCTACGAAGAGCAGATTTTCAAGATTCTGGACCCGGGCAAGACGCTGGTGCTGTTCAATTCCAGTTGGATGGGGGCGATGAGCGCCGCGGACCTTGTGCAGTTGGCGGCTCGGCATACCGTGGCGCGCATGTTGGAGCGGGATGATTTCGACAAACGCTATAGAGAGGGTCAGCCGATCGCGATCCATGAGTTTCTATACCCGTTGATCCAGGGATATGACTCAGTGGCGATGCGTGCCGATATCGAGCTCGGCGGCACCGACCAGCGCTTCAATCTGCTGATGGGGCGCGAGTTGCAGAAACAGTATGGCCAGGAGCCGCAGGTGGTGCTGACCATGCCGCTCTTGGAAGGCCTGGACGGCGTGCAGAAGATGTCCAAGTCCTTGGGCAATTACATCGGCATCAATGAGTCGCCCGATGAAATGTTCGGGAAATTGATGTCGATCTCTGACGATCTGATGTGGCGATACTTCGAGCTGCTCAGCTTTGAGAGTGAGGCGACGATACGAGGCTGGCGCCAGGAAGTGGTCGACGGGGTCAACCCGCGCGACATCAAATTCCGCCTCGCGCAGGAGATCGTGGCGCGCTTTCATAGTACGGCAGCGGCGCAGCATGCCCAGGAGGCGTTCATCGCACGCTTCCAGCGGGGCGCCATTCCGGAGGATATGCCAGAGGTTGAGGTGCGCAGCGCTGGCGCGGATGGTCTGGCGGTGGCGAATCTTCTTAAAGAGGCCGGGCTGACATCGAGCACGTCAGAGTCACTGCGCATGATCCAGGCCGGTGCGGTGCGCATGGATGGTGAGCGCCTCGCGGATGTGAAATTTACCGTTGCGGCGGGCCAGGCCCATGTGTTTCAGGTCGGCAAGCGCAAGTTCGCGCGTGTCACTGTTGTCGGGGCAGATGCGGCAAGCCAGCGCTTGGCATAAGAAAAAATGGGCCCACCACGCGCGCTGCTGGCGCCGCATCGAAGTATTCTACAGAGCAGTGAAAATACCGGTTGACGACCCTCTTTCACTGCGTATAATGCGCGCCTCCTGACACGGCAGGCGCGGAGCAACAGCGACTGCCCACGAACGAAAGTTTGAATCAGGCGTTGACGGACCATGAAGCTCTTGTATAATGGTCGGTCTAGGTTGGGCCAGTTCCCTCCCGTTAAGTTCTTTAAAAATCCGGATCAAGTAACTTGTGTGGATGCTTGTGTCGATGATTTGCGGTCGCAAATGTACTATCGATGTAAGCAACCTCATTTAACCGAGCGAGTGAACATCGAGCAAAGGATTGGTAGCCCATAGCTACCGGACAAACTAAACTGAAGAGTTTGATCCTGGCTCAGATTGAACGCTGGCGGCATGCCTAACACATGCAAGTCGAACGGTAACGCGGGGGCAACCCTGGCGACGAGTGGCGGACGGGTGAGTAATACGTAGGAATCTGCCCAGTAGCGGGGGATAACTTAGGGAAACTTAAGCTAATACCGCATACGCCCCACGGGGGAAAGCAGGGGATCGCAAGACCTTGCACTATTGGATGAGCCTACGTCGGATTAGCTAGTTGGTGGGGTAAAAGCCTACCAAGGCGACGATCCGTAGCTGGTCTGAGAGGACGATCAGCCACACTGGGACTGAGACACGGCCCAGACTCCTACGGGAGGCAGCAGTGGGGAATATTGGACAATGGGGGCAACCCTGATCCAGCAATGCCGCGTGTGTGAAGAAGGCCTGCGGGTTGTAAAGCACTTTCGATGGGAAAGAAAAGCCTGGGGCTAATATCCTCAGGTGTTGACGTTACCAAGAGAAGAAGCACCGGCTAACTCTGTGCCAGCAGCCGCGGTAATACAGAGGGTGCGAGCGTTAATCGGAATTACTGGGCGTAAAGGGCGCGTAGGCGGTCTTGTAAGTTGGGTGTGAAATCCCTGGGCTTAACCTGGGAACTGCATTCAAAACTGCTTGACTAGAGTTTGGTAGAGGGTAGTGGAATTCCCGGTGTAGCGGTGAAATGCGTAGATATCGGGAGGAACA
>JBGPWJ010000131.1:0-7204 GCA_041492115.1 Gammaproteobacteria bacterium | reverse complement strand
TTGGTCTTTTTCATGGATGACAGTAAATGGTGTATGAGTAGGAGCTATCTGAAAGGATGTAGCCTGGGTTGAGCGACAGTGAAACCCGGGTTTCACTCCGCACAACCCAGGCTACTTCCTCAGACAACAGTTCCAAACTGTTGCCCTACCTCAGTTCATAATGCAATCGTACGTGGCTTTGTCGGCCCGGTAACACCCGCATGAAGCGGCTTCCAGGCCGCTGCGATCGAGAACCGTGATCCTGCCGCGGCTATAGTTGATCAGCTTGCGTGCCTGCAACGCGCACGCGGCTTTGGTGATGCCGACTCGACGCACGCCCAGCATATAGGCAAGGAATTCATGCGTGATGTGCAGTTCGTCGCTGTGGGCGCGGTCTTGCGTCATCAACAGCCAACGGGCGAGGCGCGCTTCCACAAGATGAAAGCGAGTACACGCGGCCGTCTGCGCGAGCTGGCTCATCAGCACATAAATGTAGCGAGTCAGACCTCGTCGCAGTGCCGGGCTCTGGTTGAGTTCGCGGCGAAACGGCGCGGCGTTCATGCGCAACGCGCCGCCTGCGCCCTGCACTAGGGCATGCAGCGGTGAAACGTCGACACCGAGGGTGAGGGCAATCCCGTGCATACCTTCATTGCCGACCAGCGCCACTTCCAGACTGGCGTGGCCATCAAGCGGGCTCCGCAGAGAAATGAAGCTGTCGGTGGGGAAGTAAACGTGACGGATACGATCACCCGCTTCGCAGAGGATATCGTTGAATACAAGTTCGACGGGCTCGCAGCCGGCAAGAAAATGTTGCCGGTCCTTACGGGGCAGAGCGGCAAGCAGACGATTGGTATGGGGAGCGCGTTTCTTGGGCGGCACCGGAACCTCCTGGAGTGTTGGCGTTAAATCCATCAGGCGGCACAAGAAGAGCAGTTAATGCAATCCCGATATCGGATGGCGCTATACGGGATGAATGAACGTCCGACTGTGTCGACAGTACTCCTTTCACGCAAACAGCTTATGGGGTACGGAAGCCAACATGTGTGACTTCCGAGCGCATACCACACGCTCTATGTGACAATTATCGGCGCTCCCCGCCTTGCGCTAGGGAAGCTCTGCACGTATTCAATTAAAGATAAGCTGAAGCGCCGGCCAAGTCCGTGCGCTGGCGTACATAGGGGATAATTTGCCGTTCGGTCGTCGGATGCCGGGATGGCACAACGCTTTACAAACAATCACACGGCGATCACGTCGGGAAGCAGGCGATCGAATTCCTTTTTGACCACGTGGTAGCACTCGCAGGCCTGCGCCTCCAGTCCCGGTCGATCCAGCACGGTAATGCGGCCGCGACTGTAGTGAATCAACCCGACGTCTTGCAGTTTCCCGGCGGCTTCCGTTACACCCTCGCGGCGCACGCCGAGCATATTGGCGATCAACTCCTGTGTCATGGTCAGTTCATTCGACGGCAGCCGGTCCAGGCTCAGCAGCAGCCAGCGGCAGAGTTGCTGGTCTACGGAATGCAGCCGGTTGCAGACCGCCGTCTGGGACATCTGTGTAATCAGCGCCTGGGTATAGCGCAGCAACAGATGCATTACCGGCCCGGCGCGATTGAACTCATCCTTCAGCAACTGTGCCTTGAGCCGGAAACCATGACCCGCGCTCTGCACAATGGCGCGGCTTGGCGTGGTGTCGCCGCCCATGAAGAGGGCAATGCCGAGCAGACCCTCTCTGCCCACGACGGCAATCTCGGCTGATGCGCCATCTTCCATGACGTAGAGCAAGGACACTATGCTCGTCGTTGGGAAATACACATGCTGCAAATGACTTCCGGACTCGTAAAGGACTTCGCCAAGTGGCATTTCGATAGGTTCAAGATGGGCAAACAGGCGCTGGCGCACCAACTCGGGCAGGGCGGCGAGTAGTTGGTTTTGTTCCGGGCGCGGGGCAGACATAAGTGACCTCCAAAGCGTCAGATACGGTGATCTGAAATATATAACATGGCCTCGCCTGCTATGGAAGGTGAATGCAGTATGCATATTATAGGCTATACTACCTCGTATGTTCCATACCGCACAAAGCGTTTCAATCGCCTAATTTATCGTAACTACTGACTTTTAATTGTCACGGCAATGTCGCTATGTGCGTTGACGTACAGACGCAAATCGGCATCGGGCGCAACGTCTCAGGCTGCGAACCGGAAAAGCCGGCCGAATCGCAAGTAAGCGCCGAAACCCGGTTACCGATAGCAAACATCACATCAGGCACACCCGTCGCCATGATGCAATCCACACGCTCACCAACTAAATTAAGGATATTTATGAAACTGCATACCAAACTAACGCTTGGATTGATTTCCTCACTGTTCGCAGCGAGTCTCGTAACGGCCGCTGAACACGGCGCAAAAATGAGTCAGCATAACCCTGGAATGGACTGTCACAGCATGAGCATGATGCCAGGTGACATGGGGGCGGATCCAGTTGCCCACGCGCACAAACATCTAAGTGAACTGAATGCCAAGCTTAAGCTCACTAAAGATCAGCAGCCGGCCTGGCAGACCTTCTCCGATCAAGTCAACGATCAAGCCAAGAACATGAAATCCATGCAGGACAAGATGAAGGACAAAACCGAGACTATGCCGAAGACCGCGCCGGAGCACATGGCGAGGATGGCGGACATGATGAAAGACCGCGCGGAGAATATGGCCAAGATGGCGGACGCCGTCAAAACGTTCTATGCCACCCTCACACCCGAACAACAAACGGCCTTCGACAAGATTCACAAGAGCCATATGAGCCACATGGGTCATATGAAATAACCGCTGGTTACCCAGTAGTCGGTAATTATAGGCAACAGAAGGGATGGCACTTACATAACCCCTAATGTAGGGGACGGGTCTTAGGCCCGCCCCTATGGGGCGCTCTCACGTTGGGAGAAACGAATGCTGCCACCTGCCACTGCTTTAACGCCCGACGAACTCCAGCGGATGGATGCCTACTGGCGCGCCGCCAACTATCTCTCCGTCGGACAGATTTATCTGTTGGACAATCCGCTGTTGAAAGTGCCGCTGGAACTGGCGCACATCAAGCCGCGCCTGCTGGGTCATTGGGGCACCACACCGGGGCTCAACTTCATCTATGTACACATGAACAGGGTTATCAACGCGCATGACCTCAACATGTTCTTTGTCGCCGGTCCGGGCCACGGCGGCCCAGCGGTAGTGGCCAACACCTACCTCGAAGGCACATACAGCGAACTGTATGCCGATATTTCCCAGGACGAGGCAGGCATGCGGCGGCTGTTCCGGCAGTTCTCTTTTCCGGGCGGGATACCCAGCCACGCCGCACCGGAGACGCCCGGCTCCATCAACGAAGGCGGCGAACTGGGCTATTCGCTGTTCCATGCCTATGGCGCGGTGTTCGACAACCCTGATCTCATCGCCTGTTGCGTGGTTGGCGACGGCGAAGCCGAGACCGGGCCGCTGGCCACATCCTGGCATTCCAACAAGTTTCTGAACCCGCGCACGGACGGCGCGGTATTGCCCATCCTACATCTCAACGGCTACAAAATCGCCAGTCCGACCGTACTCGCGCGCATCAGTCGGGAAGAGTTGTCGAGTCTGTTCGCGGGCTATGGCTACCAGCCTTATTTCGTGGAAGGCGACGAACCTGATGTCATGCATCCGCTGATGGCCGCTACGGTCGATGCGGTGATCGCCGAGATTCGCGACATTCAACGCAAGGCACGCGAGGGCAGCGCAGTGGGCCGCCCGCTCTGGCCCATGATCATATTGCGCAGTCCCAAGGGCTGGACCGGCCCGAAGGAAGTGGACGGCAAGAAATCCGAAGGCTCTTGGTGCTCGCACCAGGTGCCATTCAGCGATATGGAGAACCCGGAGCATGTGCGGCTGCTGGAAAGCTGGATGAAATCCTACCGGCCTGAAGAACTGTTCGATGGCAAAGGCACGCTCAAGCCCGAACTGGCAGCGCTCGCGCCCACTGGTGTACGCCGCATGGGCGCCAATCCCCATGCCAACGGCGGTGTGCTGCTGCGCGACCTGCGTCTGCCGGACTTCCGGGACTACGCGGTGGCGGTGGACTCACCCGGCGGCGGTGTCGCTGAATCCACTCGGGTGATGGGAAACTTCCTGCGCGACGTGATGCAGAAGAACCGCGACAACTTCCGCGTGTTTGGTCCGGACGAGACCGCCTCCAATCGGCTGGGTGCGCTGTTCGAAGTGACGGATCGCGCCTGGATGGCGCAACGCTATGACTTCGACGATCATCTCGCGCCCGATGGCCGGGTCATGGAAATTCTTTCCGAACACGCCTGCCAGGGTTGGCTCGAAGGCTATTTGCTCACCGGTCGTCATGGACTGTTCTCATGCTATGAAGCCTTCATCCACATCGTGGACTCTATGTTCAATCAACACGCCAAGTGGCTCAAGGTCTGTCGCGAGATTCCCTGGCGTCGCCCCATTGCTTCGCTCAATATACTGCTCACCTCACATGTCTGGCGCCAGGATCATAACGGTTTCTCGCATCAGGATCCCGGCTTCATCGATCACGTGGTCAACAAGAACGCCGAGATCATCCGCGTGTATCTGCCGCCGGACGCCAACACGCTGCTCTGTGTCACTGATCACTGCCTGCGCAGCCGCAATCGGGTCAATGTGATCGTCGCCGGCAAACAGCCCGAGCAGCAATGGCTCAATATGGATGCCGCCATCAAACACACCAGCGCCGGAATCGGGTTGTGGGAATGGGCCAGCACTGATCTGAAAAGCGATGCAGACGTGGTAATAGCGGCAGCGGGTGACGTGCCCACGCTGGAAGCGCTGGCGGCGGTGGACCTGCTGCGACAATACGCCCCCGATCTGAAGATTCGCTTCGTCAACGTGGTGGACCTGATGACCCTGCAGCCGCACGAAGAGCACCCGCACGGCTTGACCGACGCCGCATTCGACACGTTATTCACCACCGACAAACCCATCATCTTTGCCTACCATGGTTATCCGTGGCTGATTCATCGCCTCACCTACCGCCGCACCAATCACAATAGCCTGCACGTACGTGGCTACAAGGAAGAAGGCACTACCACCACACCCTTTGACATGGTGGTGCTCAACAGCCTGGACCGGTTTCATCTGGTGATGGACGTGGTGGACCGGGTGCCACGTCTCCAGCAGCAGGGCGGGCAGATCAAGCAGCGCATGCACGATAAGCTGACCGAGCACACGCAATATGTCCATCGCCACGGCGAAGACATGCCCGAGATCCGCAATTGGAAATGGCCCGGGTGAACCGTACTGTCCTCACTCTCAACAGCGGCTCGTCCAGCCTCAAGGCAAGCTTGTTCAACACCGAGGGAACGCGGCGTGATTTCCGTTATGCGCACATCGGCGCAGGCTTTCCACACGACCACGCCGAGGCTTTCGACACCCTCCTGAAGGACTTGGGAAACGTGCTGCCGGATGTCATTGGCCACCGCTTCGTTCACGGCGGCGAGGTGACCGACACGGCCCGATTATTGGATGCGGCGGAGATTGAGCGGCTGCGCGGGATCACATCGCTTGCGCCATTGCATCTGCCTGGCAACCTGCTGGGTGTTGAACAGTGCCGCGCGCGCTTCAACTGCCCGCAGGTGGCCTGCTTCGATACGGCGTTTCACCAGACGCTGCCGGAACTGGCACGCCGACTGCCCATTCCACGCGAACTGGGGATACGACGTTATGGCTTTCACGGTATCAACTACGCCCATATCGCTTCACTACTGCCATCACTGCTCGGCGATGCCGCAGACGGACGCGTGGTGGTGGCCCACTTGGGCGCGGGGGCGAGCCTGTGCTTGATGGAAAACTTGCAATCAGTGGATACCAGCATGGGTTACACACCTGCCGGTGGTATCCCCATGGGCACGCGCAGCGGCGATCTTGATCCGGGTGTGATGCTCGCGTTGGCGAAACGCTACGATAACGATGCATTGAGCGATCTCATCTATCACCGGATGGGACTGCTGGCGCTGTCGGCGGGAGAGAGCAGCGAGATGTCAGTCCTACTGGCAAGCCAGAGCCAGAGCGCCGGTTTCGCGGTGGATTACTTCTGTCGCCAAGTACGCGCCGCCATCGGTGGATTCGCTGCCAAGGCGGGTGGAATCGATGCACTCGTCTTCAGTGGCGGCATCGGCGAACACGCGCCGCGGGTACGTGCACTGATCTGCGAGCCGCTTGGCTTTCTCGGAATTGCCCTTGATCCCGATGCCAATCGGGATAACCGGACGTGGATCAGCGCGGCGGATTCCAAACCCGTGCTGCGCATCGTCGCCGACGAAGAGATGATGATCCGCAATCTGGTTGAAGCGTTGTTGAACAACCCGTTGGTACCGGTTGCTTAGTTTGATCAAACGAGTTGTGGCATCTTCTGGATATCAGCGAGTTTAGCATCAGTCTTGTCGCGCGGCTTCTCGCCCTTGCATAAGGGTCACTGTGCATTCTTCTCTAGCGCCGGCGTCAGGCTGCGCGTTGCTACGACTCTTCAGCTGGTGTTCATGAATACCGTACTAAACTGATGTCGTGATAATCAGGCTGGCACCGATTGCACCATTTGTAGTCGTATGTACGCCATCGCACAGACCGCGTACGGGTTTGCGATCAAGCTTCTCTCATCAATAGGAGTTTATATGAAAACAACCCATGCAATTATCGTAGCTTTGATTACCAGCACTGTTCTCTTGAGTGGTTGCGCCAATAACTATTCACGTCCTGCGGCCACCCAGTCCTACTCCAGTACGTATGGTGTGGTTGACTCAATAGATGTTATCCGCGGAGGAGACACTGGAATAGGCGCAGGCACCGTTATCGGCGGTGTCATAGGCGGTGTGCTCGGCAATCAGGTTGGCAGTGGCCGCGGCAATACGGCGGCGACGATCGCTGGTGCAGCGGGTGGCGCCGTGGTCGGGCATGAGATTGAAAAGAATAACCGTAGCAGAGATCGCTATCAGGTAAGGGTGCGGCTTGATAATGGCCGTTATCAAACGGTGACGCAAGACGATATAACAGGCGTGAATGTCGGCAACCGGGTGCGTATAGAGAACGACCGTGTATACCGCGAGTGAATGACGCCACGGCAGCACGCCGCCGGTGTCCAATGAAAGTGATTAACGACAATTTAGCAAAGTTATGTAAAGGAGAGACGTCATGGGATTCGATCGAAAAGGCAGGCTTGCTTCT
>JBGPWJ010000055.1:0-12052 GCA_041492115.1 Gammaproteobacteria bacterium | reverse complement strand
CGCTGTAAAAATTCCGCTTCATTCCAGGCGAACAGCTCGATCAGCGTGGCGCTGTCCAGGCCGTGGCGCGGTGCGAAGTCGGGTTCCGCGCTCGGCTGTGCGAAGCGGTTCCAGGGGCACACCAGTTGGCAGTCGTCGCAGCCGTAGATGCGGTTGCCGATCAATGATCGTAATTCAATCGGGATGGCGCCGCGCAGTTCGATGGTGAGATAGGAGATGCAGCGCCGCGCGTCGAGCTGGTAGGGCGCGACGATGGCGCGTGTCGGGCAGACGTCAATGCAGGCCTGGCAGCTGCCGCAGTGGTCGGTGTCCGGCGTGTCGATTGGTAATTCCAGATCGGTGTACAGCTCGCCGAGGAAGAACCAGGAGCCGGCCTTGCTGTTGATGAGGTTGGTGTGTTTGCCGATCCAGCCCAGTCCGGCCTGCTGCGCCAAAGCCTTTTCCAGCACCGGCGCGCTGTCGACGAAGGCGCGGTAGCCGAACGGACCGATCGTCGTGCCGATGCGGTCGGCGAGTTGCTGCAAACGCCGGCGCAGCAACTTGTGATAATCGCGACCCAGGGCATAGCGCGAGACAAAGGCCTGCGTTGGCGATTCGAGCAATGCATCGGCGGGCGCGGCCTGTACGGGCCAGTAGTCCAGACGTGCCGAGATGATGCGCTGTGTCCCGGCGACGAGTTCGGCGGGGCGGCTGCGCTTCTGGCCGTGGCGGGCCATGTAGTCCATCTCGCCCTGGCGTCCGGCATCGAGCCAGTTCAGCAGATGCGCTTCGTGTTCCGACAGATCAGTGCTGCTGATGCCGACCTGCTGAAAGCCGAGTTCGCTGCCCCAGCGCTTGATGTCGCGCGCCAGGTCGGACAGAGAGGTTGAGGAGAGAGGGCTAGCCATGGAAATGCTGGTTATCAGTACTCGGTACTCAGTACTATAACCCAATGCCAAGCAAAGACCGTCAAGACACATCCCGGCTATGAGTGATCCGATCCCGCTTTACAGCGCCGCGCAGGCGCGGCAATTCGATAGCCTCGCCATCATGGCGGGGCTTTCCGGCGGCACGCTGATGGCGCGCGCCGGCGCGGCCGCTTTCGCGGCGCTGCGCGCGCGCTGGCCGCAGGCGCGGCGTATCGTGGTACTGTGCGGTGTCGGCAATAATGCAGGCGATGGTTTCGTGCTGGCGCGGCTGGCGCGCGCGGCGGGTTGCGAAGTCAGTGTGCTGCAGGTGGGCGATGTCAGCGTGATACACGGCGATGCCTTGCAGGCACTGAATGACTATCGTGCCGCCGGTGGCGTGTCACAGGATTTTGTTGCGGCGGATCTGGAATCGGCGGATGTGCTGGTCGATGCGCTGTTCGGTACCGGACTGACGCGGGAGGTTAGCGGCGCATGGCGTGCGGTCATCGAGGCGATGAATGCTATAGCGGCACCGGTGCTGGCTTTGGATCTGCCCTCCGGCCTGCACGCCGATAGCGGTGCAGTGCTCGGTGCCGCGGTGTGCGCCGCTGTGACGGTGACCTTCATCGCCCGCAAGCAAGGTCTTTATACCGGTGCCGGTCGCGCGCAATCCGGGTGCGTCATATTCGATGACCTGGGCGTGCCGTCACAGGCCTATGCCGGTACCACGCCCGGCGCGCTGTTGCTCGCAAATGATGCGTTGTCAGATTGGCTGCCGCCGCGTGCCCGCGACGCGCATAAGGGCCGGTTCGGTCATGTGCTGGTGGTGGGCGGCGAGCAGGGCATGAGTGGCGCGGTGCGACTTGCCGCGGAAGCGTCGGCCCGCGTCGGCACCGGACTGGTGAGCATCGCCACGCGTGCGGCGCATGCGGCGGTGCTGAGTGCGGCGCGTCCCGAGTTGATGTGTCACGGGGTGGAGCATGCGGCACAACTCACGCCGCTGCTGGCGCGCGCCGGCGTCATCGCCATCGGCCCGGGCCTGGGGCAGGGCGAGTGGGCGCATGAATTATTGGGCCGGACGCTGGATACGCAACTGCCGCTGGTGGTCGATGCCGATGCGCTCAATCTGCTCGCGCTCGAACCGGTGCGGCGCGACAACTGGATCCTGACGCCGCATCCCGGTGAGGCCGCGCGGCTGTTGCAGTGCAGCACGGCGGATATCGCGGCGGACCGTTATCAGGCGGTGCGCGAACTCGCGGCGCGTTTTGGCGGCGTGGCGGTGCTGAAGGGCGCAGGCACGCTAATAGCGCAGCAGGGTGCGCCGGTGTTCGTGTGCGACGCCGGCAATCCGGGCATGGCCAGCGGCGGCATGGGTGATGTGCTCACCGGAGTGATCGCCGGCCTGCTGGCGCAAGGCCTGCCATTGTTCGAAGCGGCCCAGGCGGGTGTGCTGGCGCATGCTCTGGCGGGCGATGCCGCGGCGCGCGACGGTGAGCGTGGCCTGTTGGCCGCTGATCTGTTGCCGTGCCTGCGGCGCATCGTCAATCCTGTCGCGCGGGAATCATGAATAAGCTGCTCACGATCGCCAGCGCGGAAGACATGGAGGCGCTCGGTGCGCGACTCGCGCACGTGTGCACCGGCGCCGCTCTGATCACTCTGCAAGGCGAGCTGGGCGCCGGCAAGACTACGCTGGTGCGCGGTCTGCTGCGCGGGCTCGGCCATCAGGGCAAGGTGAAGAGTCCGACCTATACACTGGTCGAGCCGTATGAACTCGGTGACCGTCGCGTCTATCACTTCGACCTCTATCGGCTCGCTGCGGCCGAAGAGTTGGACGACATCGGCCTGCGCGATTATCTCGATGCCGAGGCCTTGTGTCTCGTGGAATGGCCGGAGCGCGGCGCTACACGGCTACCCGCGTCCGATCTGCATATCATCCTCACTCACGCCGGTCCGGCGAGGACGGTTTCGCTTGCCGCTCACAGCACTCGCGGACTAGCCCTGCTTGAGGCCTTCAACCGCCAGCGTTGATTGCGCGTGCCGGTATCGGTTGCGTCCCATAGCTGGTCTCTAGTCGAGATATATTGGCTATGTCTACGTTTTAATGGAATAAATTACTTGAATTATTCCGGCAATCGTGTATACATACGGATAGAACGGCCTGTTTGGGGAGTCTGTCGCCATGAAATTCGCCGGGATGTTGCTGGCACTTGCCTTGTCCGTGTGCTCTGTCGGCGTGTCTGCTGACGTCACGGCGGTTCAGGGCGTGCGGCTATGGGCGGCGCCTGACAATACTCGTGTGGTGTTCGACACTAATTCCCCGGTGCATTACACCTTGAGCAAACTCAGCGCGCCGGAGCGCGTCGTCATCGAGATCAGCGATGCGCGTCTCCAGGCCACGCTGCCGGTTCTGCGCAAGAACAAAGGGCTGGTCAAATCGATGAGTGGCGCGGCTCTCAATGGCAAGGATCTGCGTGTCGTGTTGGAACTGACCGGCGCGGTGCAGCCCAAGAGCTTTACCCTAAAACCCAATGCCCAGTACGGCGATCGTCTGGTTGTCGATCTTTATCCGCAGAGCGCCGCCAAGAGTGAGAGCGCCGCACCGGCGACAACACGTACCACCACTGTCACATCACACGAGTCCAACGTCGCCAGAAAGACTTTGCCGACGATGGCGCGCGATCTGGTGATTGCGATTGATGCCGGTCATGGCGGTGATGATCCGGGTGCGCACGGCAGTGCCGGCACTAATGAAAAAGATGTGGTGCTGTCGATCGCGCGCCGTCTGTCCGGTCTGATCGAACAGGAACGCGGCATGCGTCCAGTGATGATTCGCAACGGCGATTATTATGTCGGGCTGCGCCAGCGCATTCAGAAGGCGCGCAAGGTCAAGGCCGATCTGTTCGTGTCCATCCATGCCGATGCCTTCACGGATCGGCGCGCCAGCGGTTCCTCGGTATTTACGCTGTCGCAGCGCGGTGCCACCAGTGAGGCGGCGCGCTGGCTGGCAGAAAGCGAGAATGCGGCCGATCTGGTCGGCGGCGTCAGCCTGGATGACAAGGACGACCTGCTCGCCTCGGTGCTGCTCGATCTGTCGCAGACCGCCACCAACGAGGCCAGCATGGAAGTGGGCGACAAGGTGCTGGGCAATCTCACGCAGGTCGGCAACGTGCACAAGACGCGCGTGCAGCAGGCCGGATTCGTGGTGCTGAAGTCGCCGGATATCCCGTCCATACTTGTCGAGACCGCATTCATCTCCAATCCCAACGAAGAGCGCAAGCTGCGTGACCCGCACCAGCAGCAGGTGTTGGCCCAGGCGATCATGGGCGGCATACGCAACTACTTCGCGCATCGTGCGCCGCCCGGCACCGTGCTGGCGCGTCAGGCCAACGCCAATAATCAGCATGTGATCGGCCCCGGGGAAACCCTTGCCAGCATTGCCCGGCAGTACCGGGTGAGCATGCAGCGCCTGCGGCAGGCGAATGGTCTGCATGACAATGAAAACGTCAAGATCGGGCGCGTGTTGCAGATTCCGGCCGACAGCGACAGCTAAATTCCCGTACTGATTCCCTGCACCATTCCAGTATCGTAGGGGCTAATGCAGTATTGCTCCAGCCCGCAGCCGCTAGGCCTGGCACACCGTTTTCCTGTACCCTGTTGCCCATCTCGTGCCACCCGCCGACGTTCCATGCGCATTCACAATCTGCCGTCTCAACTGATCAATCAGATCGCCGCCGGTGAGGTGGTCGAACGGCCGGCATCGGTCATCAAGGAGTTGGTGGAGAACAGTCTGGATGCCGGCGCCACGCGCATTGATGTGGACATCGAGCAGGGCGGCTTGCGGCTGATGCGCGTGCGCGACAACGGTCATGGCATTCATCCCGATGACTTGGCGCTGGCCTTGTCACGTCATGCCACCAGCAAGATCGCCACTCTCGAAGACCTGGAGCAAGTGGCAAGCCTGGGTTTCCGCGGTGAGGCCCTGCCGAGCATCGCCTCCGTATCGCGCTTCACGCTGACCTCGCATTGCCGGGACAGCGAACAGGCCTGGCGCATCGACAGCGATGGCGCGACGGCCAGCGCGGCCGCACCCGCCGCGCATCCGTTAGGAACGACCATCGAGGTGCATGATCTGTTTTTCAATACGCCGGCGCGGCGCAAATTCCTGCGCAGCGAGAAGACTGAATTCGGTCATGTTGAGGAAATGGTGCGGCGCATCGCGCTGAGCCGCTTTGATGTCGAGTTCAATCTGCGGCACAACGAACGCGCGGTGTGCCGCTTGCGCAGCGGGCTTCAGATCAGTGACAGCGAGCAGCGCGTCGCGGAGTTGTGTGGCGCGGATTTTCTCGCCAGTGCGTATCGCATCGAATATGCCGCGGCCGGTCTGCGGCTGCATGGCTGGATTGGGGCACCGACCTTTTCGCGCAGTCAGACTGATCGGCAGTATTTTTTTGTCAACGGCCGCATGGTTCGCGACAAGCTGGCCGGCCATGCCGTGCGTCAGGCCTATCACGATGTTCTCTATCACGGCCGTCATCCGGCTTTCGTGCTGTACTTCGAGCTCGATCCGGCGCGCGTCGACGTCAACGCCCACCCGGCCAAGAGCGAGGTGCGCTTCCGCGATTCACGTCTGGTGCATGACTTTCTGTTCCACACCGTGCATGAAGCGCTCGCGGCGGCACGCGCCGGGAATGCCGAGGTGGCGCCGGCCACGGCGCTGCCGTCCGGATCTTACCCGCAAGCCTTCCCGCCCAGCGTGAGCTATGGCAATGGACAGCAGCACGCCATCGATCTGTCCGTGCGCGAACAGATGCACATGTATGCGGCTCTGCATCCCGCGCCGGTCTCGCCAATCGCACCGATCGTCGCGCAGGATGATGCCGCCGTGCCGCCGCTCGGCTATGCGCTGGCGCAACTGCACGGTATTTACATCCTCGCCGAGAACGCCGCCGGCCTGGTGCTGGTGGACATGCACGCCGCCCATGAACGCATCACTTACGAACGCCTCAAGGCGGCGCAGAGCGGCGCAAGTATGCAGGCGCAACCGCTGCTGGTGCCGGTCAGTGTCGCAGTGAGCGCGCGCGAGGCCGATGCCGCCGAGACGCAGGTCGACTGGTTTGCACAATTGGGATTTGAAATTGATCGCACCGGTCCGCAGCAGCTGCGCGTGCGCCAAGTCCCGGCACTACTGGCGCAGGCCGATATTCCCAGCTTGCTGCGCGACGTGCTCGCCGATCTGCTCGCGCACGGCAGCAGCGTGCGCGTGGCGGAGGCGCAGAATGAACTGCTCTCGACCATGGCCTGCCATGGTTCGGTGCGTGCCAACCGCCGCCTCACCATTCCGGAAATGAATGCCCTGCTGCGCGACATGGAACATACCGAACGTAGCGGCCAGTGCAATCACGGTCGGCCGACCTGGCGGCAGATGTCGATCGAGGAGTTGGACCGGTTGTTTCTGCGCGGTCGCTGATGCGGGCGGGTCTGAGACCCGCCCCTACAGGCTGAAATCCCATTCAATGTCACCCATGTCCGAAACACCTCCCGCCATCTTCCTGATGGGCCCGACGGCCTCCGGCAAGACCGATCTCGCGGTCGCTCTGCTCGAGCAACTTCCCTGCGACATCATCAGCGTCGATTCGGCCATGATCTATCGCGGCATGGACATCGGCACCGCCAAGCCCGATGCGGCGACGCTGGCGCGAGCGCCGCATCGGCTCATCGATATCCTCGATCCGGCGCAAAGCTATTCCGCGGCGCAGTTCCGCGCCGATGCACTGCGCGAGATGGCGGAGATCACGACGCGCGGTCGCGTGCCGCTGTTGGTGGGTGGCACTATGCTGTATTTCCGCGCACTGCAACAGGGGCTTTCGGATCTGCCCTCGGCGCAGCCCGAGGTACGCGCACGACTCGATGCCGAGGCGCGTGAGCGAGGTTGGCAACATATGCACCAGCGTCTCGCCGACGTCGATCCGGTGGCGGCGCAACGCATCCACCCCAACGACCCGCAGCGTATCCAGCGCGCCCTGGAAGTGTACGAGTTGACGGGTCGGTCCATGACCGAGTTGTGCTTATCAGAACAGGGTGCGGCAATGCCTCTGCCCTATCGGTTGCTGAAGATCGCGGTGGCGCCGCAGGAGCGCGCCGTACTGCACGGCCGTATCGAAGCCCGATTCCGGGCCATGCTCGACAACGGGTTTTTGACGGAAGTCGAAGGCCTGTATGGTCGCGGCGATCTGCACACCGGGCTGCCGGCCATGCGCGCGGTAGGTTACCGGCAGGCCTGGGCCTATCTGGCGGGTCAGGTGAGCTATGCAGAGATGGTTGAGAATGCTATAACAGCGAGCCGTCAATTGGCGAAGCGGCAATTGACATGGTTGCGGGGTCAGCCGGATGCGGTCTGGTTCGACAGCCTGGAAAATGGTCTGCTCGAACGCCTGCGGCAGGCCGGTCGCCGTCACCTGACTTCGCAGGTGACAAAAAACTAGTAACTCTTGAATGATATGGTATATAGTTTAAGTTGTTAATACGTATTAACAGCGTGGTTAAATTATTGTGAGGATAGAACGTTGACGGCAATAATTAAAAAAAGGAGAGCAGATATGGCTCGAGGGCAGTCGTTGCAGGAACCTTTCCTGAACACCTTGCGCAAGGAGCGTGTTCCGGTCTCGATCTACTTGGTGAACGGTATCAAACTGCAAGGACAGATTGAATCCTTCGATCAATTCGTGGTGCTGTTGAAGAACAGCGTCAGCCAGATGGTCTACAAGCACGCGATCTCGACCGTCGTGCCGGCACGGAACATCAAGCTTCCGGGCGGTGACGAGGGTGGGACTGAACATGTTGGTGTGGAGCCGGGCAACGTCTAATCACACTGCGCCCCGCCAGCGGCGGGGCTGTCCCTTTGTTTGAACGTCCCCGTAGCGGCGAACGCGCCGTCCTGGTTCACCTTGAGCTGCAAGCCGAGCAGGAGCGCGAGGCGCTCGACGAATTCCGGGAATTGGTGCGTTCCGCCGGTGCTGAAGCCGTCGCCGTGGTCACCGGTCGACGCGACACCCCGCAAGCTAAATATTTTGTCGGCAGCGGCAAGGCCGAGGAGATCCGTGCCTGCGTCGAGGCCGAGGGCGCCGAAGTCGTACTGTTCAACCATGCCCTGAGCCCGGCTCAGGAGCGCAATCTCGAACAATTCCTGAAATGCCGTGTTCTGGATCGTACCGGCCTGATCCTGGATATCTTTGCCCAGCGTGCCCGCAGTTCCGATGGCAAGCTCCAGGTCGAACTGGCGCAGATGCGGCACATCGCCACGCGCCTGGTGCGCGGCTGGACGCACTTGGAACGGCAGAAGGGCGGTATCGGTCTGCGCGGTCCAGGTGAAACGCAATTGGAAACCGACCGCCGTCTGGTGGGCGAGCGCATCAAGCAGCTCAACCGCCGCCTGCAAAAGGTCACCCGCCAGCGCGAGCAGGGGCGTCAGGCGCGCGGCAAGGCGGAAATTCCCACCGTGTCCCTGGTCGGTTACACCAACGCCGGCAAGTCCACATTGTTCAATGCACTGAGCGGTGCCGCTGTCTACGCCGCCGATAAATTGTTCGCCACGCTTGACCCGACCCTGCGGCGCGTTGAATTGCCGCACACGCCGCCGCTGGTGCTCGCCGACACCGTGGGCTTCATCCGCCATCTGCCGCATGATCTGGTGGCGGCGTTCCGTTCAACGCTGCAGGAAACCCGCGAGGCCAGCCTGCTGCTGCACGTGATCGACGCCCATGCCGACGATGCTGACCAGCGTATCGCGCAGGTCAACCAAGTCCTGCAGGAAATCGGCGCCGAGGCGGTGCCGCAGATCGAGGTCTATAACAAGATCGACCTGACGGATCGCGGGCCGCACGTAGAACGCAACGCCGAGGGCCGCATCACACGGGTCTGGTTGTCCGCCGCCAGCGGTATCGGCATGGACCTGTTGCGCGACGCCCTGACCGAATACTTCCAGCAGGACCGCGTGCACGGCTGGTTGCGCCTGCCGCCTGAGGCCGGGCGGCTGCGGGCGCGGCTGTTCAATCTTGGTGCCGTGATGAGCGAACGTATCGACGAGCAGGGCGACTGGATGATCGAGGTCGAACTGCAGCGTCGCCGGCTCTTGCAGTTACAACACAGTGAAGGCCTGCCGGAACTGGCTTGAGCGCAGTTTTGCGTTCAATCGCGGCCCGCTAATCTAAGTGGGGGACGGTATTCCCTGCAGTTCCCGCCGACGGCTTAAAACTCAGCACTAAACACTTGCTTGCGCCTCTCGCCAGCGGCACCTACAATGCCGGTCTGCTTTTAAACAGCCACAACCTCGACGGAGCCTGACATGGCCTGGAACGAACCCGGTGGGGGTAACAAGGACCCCTGGGGCGGGCGCGGCGATCAAGGTCCGCCCGACCTGGACGAAATCGTCCGCAAGATGCAGAACAAATTCAGCGGCCTGTTCGGCGGCGGCGCGCGCAAAGTTGGTAGCGACGGCGCCACCGGCGGCGGCATCGCCGTGATTGCGCTGGTCCTGTTGATCGCCTGGCTGGCCTATGACGTGACCTATGTCGTGGAGCCGGCGGAGCGCGGCGTGGTGACGCGCTTCGGCGCTTACGTCGACACCCTGCAGCCCGGTCCAACGATCCGCTGGCCGCGCCCCATCGAGCGTGTCTACAAAGTGGATGTCGATCAGGTACGCTCCGTGCCGCACAAGGCGCAGATGCTGACCAAGGACGAGAACATTGTCGAGGTCAAGCTGGCGGTGCAGTACAAGGTCAAGGATGCGCGCGCCTATCTGTTCAATGTCCGCGATCCGGATTTCTCACTGATGCAGGCCGTGCAGAGCGCCCTGCGCGAGGTGGTCGGCAAAAGTGCCATGGAATTCGTCATCACCGACGGGCGCGATGCGATCGCCGTGAGCACGCAGCAACTGACACAGGAAATTCTCGATAAATACGTCACCGGTCTGCAGGTGATCAAGGTCAATCTGCAGGACGCCAATCCGCCCGAACAGGTCAAGGGCGCGTTCGACGACGCCATCAAGGCGCGCGAAGACGAACAGCGACTGAAGAACGAAGCCGAGGCCTACGCCAACGAGGTGATCCCGAAGGCACGTGGCGGCGCGGCGCGTCAACTCGAAGACGCGGAAGCTTATAAAGCACAGGTGACCGCCGAGGCACAGGGCAACGCCGACCGCTTCACCGCGTTGCTCGCCGAATATGAAAAAGCCCCGCAGGTGACGCGTGAACGTCTCTATCTCGATGCCATGGAGAGTGTGCTGTCGCGTACCAGCAAGGTGCTGATCGACAGCAAGAGTGACCGCAATATTCTGTATCTGCCGCTCGACAAGCTCTCGCCCGCTGTGGGGGGTGACAGTGCCGCCGACGCGGCGCGGATCATCGTGCCGCCGGTGTCAGGGCCGAACGCGAAAGACGATGTCCGCCAGCGTGAAGAACTGCGCAACCGGGAGCAACGCTGATGAATCACGCTAAGAGCATCGGCATCATCGCGGCGCTGGCCGTTCTCGTGCTGGGTTGGTCTTCGCTGTATACGGTCAAGCAGTGGGAACGCGCCATCGTGTTCGGGCTCGGCGAAATCGTCGAGACCGACATCGGTCCGGGCCTGCATGGCATGATGCCCTTCGTGAACAATGTGCGCAAATTCGATGCGCGCATCCTCACGGTGGAAGCGGAGGCGGAACGCTACTTCACGGTTGAGAAGAAGAATGTCATCGTCGATGCCTTTGTCAAATGGCGCATCACCCACGTGGCCAATTATTACCGCGCCACCGGCGGCGACGAGCGCCGCGCCGGCCAGTTGCTGTACGAAAAGATCAACGACGCACTGCGCAACGAATTCGGCAAGCGCACCATTCAGGAGGTCGTCTCCGGCGGTCGCGCCGAGATCACCCAGAAGCTGAATGAGATCGTCAACATCCAGGCCAAGGATCTCGGCATCACCATCGTCGATGTGCGCATCAAACGCATCGACCTGCCGAACGAGGTCAGTACCTCGGTGTATCAACGCATGGAAGCCGAACGCGGCCGCGTGGCGCGCGATTTCCGTTCCCGCGGCGCCGAGGCGGCGGAACGCATCCGTGCCGACGCCGACCGTCAGCGCACCGTAACCCTGGCCGAGGCCTATCGCAAAGCGGAAGTCATTCGTGGCGAGGGCGATGCCGTGGCGGCGGACACCTATGCAAAGGCCTATGGCAGGAATCCGGAATTTTATGCCTTCTACCGTAGCCTGAATGCCTATAAGAACACCTTGAACAGCCGCAGCGATACGCTGGTGCTGGAGCCCGACTCCGAGTTCTTCAAGTACTTCAAAGGCACGGGCGGCAAGCCGTAAGTACGGCGGCTCTGACGACCATGTGGAACGATTTGCTCGCCGCCATTGCGTTGCTGCTGGTCATTGAGGGTATCCTGCCGTTTCTGAATCCGCAGGCGTTGCGCAATACCCTCCAGCAGATGATCAAGCTGGATGACCGCAGTCTGCGGCTGATCGGTCTGGGCAGCATGCTGGCGGGCGTGGCCCTGCTGTATTGGATCCGCGGCTGAACCGGTTCGCGGCGCACAACACCCGATAATCAACACAGAACCGCTATGAACGAACGCTGGCTGCTTCCTGAAGGTATCGACGAGGTGCTGCCGCCGCAGGCCGCGCGCCTGGAGCGCTTGCGCCGTCGTCTGCTCGATCTGTACGCGGGTTGGGGTTATGAGTTGATCATGCCGCCCTTCATCGAGTATCTGGAGTCGCTGCTCACCGGCACCGGCAACGATCTCGATCTGCAAACCTTCAAACTCACCGATCAGCTTACCGGCCGCATGATGGGCGTGCGCGCCGACATGACGCCGCAGGCCGCGCGCATCGACGCGCATCGTCTGCAGCGCGCCACGCCGGTACGGCTCTGCTACCTGGGTACGGTGTTGCGTACCCGGCCGGACGGCTTCGCCGGCTCGCGCAGTCCCTTGCAGGTCGGTGCCGAATTATTCGGTCACGCCGGTGTGGAGAGCGACCTGGAGATCATGGCGCTGATGCTGGAAACGCTCGATGCCACCGGTGTCAGTGGCGTGCATGTGGACCTCGGTCATGTCGGCATCTACCGCGGCCTGCTGCGCGAAGCCAGACTCGACGCGGCCACGGCGAGCCTGTTGTTCGAGGCT
>JBGPWJ010000155.1:0-6398 GCA_041492115.1 Gammaproteobacteria bacterium | reverse complement strand
TTCGGCAACTGGTGTTTCTTTGTACGGTGCGACACCTTGCGCCTGAAAGATCGCGCCATCGCTCAGCGCCCACTTGATGCGGCTGTTGCCGATATCAACGAGCAGGATCACGCCATCGCCCTCACGCTGACTTCACCTGCGGCATACGCACGTAGCTGACCCTCGATTTCCAGCAGCAGCGCGCCGGTTGCATCAATGCCCTGCGCGCGTCCGGTGATACGCTGCGTCGGCAGCTGCAGCGTCACAGACTGGCCTGCCAGACAATCCCAGCGTGCCCAGCGTGTCTGGAATGGCCCCAGACCCTCACGCTCAAATTCGGACAATGCCACCAACACTCGCCCGAGCAGCTGCGCGGCGATGTGATTGCGCGGCGGTGTCGCTGCCGGTAACAAACTGTGCAGGTCCACCCAGGGCTGGTCGATTGTCTGTGCGGCGCTGTCCGGCATCCGGACGTTCAGGCCAACCCCAACCACCACGGTACTCGGTCCGCTTGCCTCAGCACTCAGATCCAGCAGCACGCCGGCAAGTTTGCGCCCTTTCCAAAGCACATCGTTGGGCCACTTCAGGCCGCAGCCGTCAATACCCAACGCCTGCACGGTCTCCAGCACCACCACACCAATAGCGAGGCTCAGACCGCTCAGCGCCGCCGGTCCCTGCGCAAAGCGCCATAGCACCGAGAGATAGATATTGGCGCCGAACGGCGACACCCAAGCTCGACCACGGCGGCCGCGGCCACCGGTCTGGGCTTCAGCAAGACACGCCGTGCCGGTGACGGCACCGTCGGACGCCAGACGCAGCAGATGCTTGCTGGTCGAGTCGAGTTCGTGATGGATTTCCAGCTCGCCCAGTAACGGTCGTACATTCGTGTCGAGTTGGCTGACGATCCGGTCCTGCTGCAACAGATCGAGTTCCTGTGCCAGGCGGTAACCCTTGCCGCGCACTGAATGGATATCAATGCCGTGCTCGGTACACACCTGCACGGCTTTCCAGACAGCGCTGCGGGTCACGCCCAGCGCATCACCCAGCACGGCACCGGAATGAAAACGGCCATCGGCAAGCAGGGTGAGCAGGGGCAGTGGTACGGGCATGAGAATGGGAATGGGAATGGAATTGTTAATGGCGCGACAAGCGTGATGCGCTGAGACGCTCCCTGACCGGGTGGGATGGTACAGGATGACCGTGCGAAACACCATTCCAAGGGTACCCCGGCGAAGCACAAACTAAAGTTCATGCCCGTGGTGCCGATTTCCTGGTCAAGCAGTCCTGGGCATGCGCCCAGTCGCCAGAGTCCGGCGCCCGGCAGCGCCATGTTCAGGAGGTGCACCATGAAAGCAGCCCGCAGCAAAACATTGCACACGCCGCGCGCGCCCAGACAACGCGTGGCGCAGGTCATGAACGTGCAGGAGCAGCTAGATCTTTCGCTGCAACACCTGTTGCTCGATGATGAGTGGGATGAGGACGGCGTCGACGACGCGCTGTTCCCGGACCGGGATTTTCGCACCGTCGACGATTGATTGCGGCGTCTCAGCCCGCGACGGCTGAGCGCAGTGCCGCGAAGCTCGTCAGGGCTTCACTGGTGTACACCGGCGTGCCCAACTGACGACCCAGCTGCGTCGCCGAGAAAATTCCGCGCACTGATTTGCGCAGTTCCTTCGCATCCATATCCATCACCAGCGCGTGCTGGCGCCCGGCGGCTTTCAGTGTCGCCACGATGTCGCCAATTCTCACCCGCAGCACGTCCTCGTAGCGCAGCACTTCCAGCCGCTCCCGCGGCGTCATGATATCGCGCACCAGAATGTCTTCGTAACGCACACTGACCTCCTTCAGAAAGGTCAGGGGTTTTTCGCCCTGTATATCCGTTGTGGTGATCAAGCCGATCACTGTGTGCTGCGGATTGATCACCAGCAGCAGTTTGACACCGCCATCGATCATCCGCTGCAGGGCTTTGTCCAAAGGCGTATTCGCTTCGATGGTGACAGCGGCAACCTGGCGCAGATCGGTCATGGCCAACACGGCCGGATCAGCCAGCTTGACGCGTGCGGGCAATTCCTGACGGGGCGCGAAATAGGATGCCCCGGGATTCAGCGGGAACATGGGCAGCGGACTGTATTCGGTGGACATGTGGCCTCCAGTGTCGTACAGCGACGAGGCACGGACATGTTATGGGTATAGGTCAGCGCAGTGGGACTTGCAAGTTTATTGCGCGGCGCAAGCGCCGCCGGGGTTCAGGCGGCGAGTTGCTGAGCCAGTTGTTCCAGTCCCGGTTGGGCCTCCAGCACAGCCGCCAGAGCTGCCATGGCCTGTTCCCGATGTAGTTCCAGGCTGCTCAGCAGTGCCGACTCAATCTCGCCGTTGGGCGCATCGCTGAGCGCGTATGGCTTGAGCAATCGGTCCACCAGCATCACCACGCGCAGATAGCCGGCGTGCTCACCCTGGTAATCTTCCATGTGATGCCATCGTGCGACTACGGTCAGTTCGTCTGGCATTTCCCAGGATCGCATCAGCCAGGCGCCGAGCTGGTCATGACGCACGCCGAGCATATGTGTTTCCAGATCCACCAGCGGCAGATCCGGATTGAAGGAGATCAAGCGATTCAGTTGGTGAAAGCCTGGCTTGAATACATGCCCCAGCAGCAGGTAACCTAAATCGTGCAGCAGGCCGGCGAGGTAGGCCATGCCCGGGCGCACGCCAAGATGCTTGGGCAATTGCTTGGCCAACCGTTCGGCCAGTGCGGCGGAGGTCACCGCGTGACGCCAATACGCCACCAGTCCCAAGGGGCCTTGTGCCGGGATGCGGAGTGTCTTGCCAACGGCCAGACCCAGGGCCATGTTCATGACCATCTCAAAGCCCAGCACCCGCGTGATGGCATCGCGCAGCGAGCCGATGGTGCCGAGGTAACCGTAATACGCCGAACCGGCAAAACTGACCACCTGGGCGGCGAGGCTGGGGTCCAGTTCGACAACCCTGGCCAGATCATCCGCGCTGGCCTGAGGGTTGAGACGCAGGCGCAGTAATTGCTGCGCCATCGCCGGCATGGGTGGCAATTCGTTGAGCGCCTGAATGCGGTGCCGCAGTTGCACGGCCGTGGGCCAGTTCGGCTGTGCTGCGTTTTCCGCTGTCTCATTGTCGAGATCGTCGCGAATCAGCCGGGCGCGCTGGCGCGCAAAATTGCCGTGCCAGACGTCGCGCCAGATCACACCGGCCATGGTCGATTCGAAACCCAGCAGGGTCGCGCCATCGCCAGCCGCCAACCAGAAACGGTCCAGGCTGACGATGCTGTCGTCCATTATCGCCTGCACGCCGTAGGCTTGCGGCAGGGCGGGGAGATAGTGTTGGTTGGCATCGGGTATGAGTTGTGCGACGGCATGCCCAGGTGCCGGCCAGAGGTCGCAGCCCAGGCGCGCGCTCAGTACCTCGGCATCGAGGATGCGGTCACAAGGTAGGATCGCCATTAACAGGCCGGCTGCGCTTTCGAGCAGTGTGGCGCGCAAAACCTTGGCGGGCGACACGGCGGCGGCCTGCGCCATCTGTAACAGGTTGTCCCTGAGTGGGCAGGGTATGACCTGATAGATCGCACCCTGAGTTTGGAGATAGTTTTGCGCGCTACTGATCACTGGCATTTCCGTCTCCCTCAATCCGTCAGCGCTTTCCCTGTCAGTGCAACAACAAGACACGCTGGCGCAGTTCACTGACACGCCGCCGGACATCATCGCTGTGCGCTGTACCGGCGGCCACATCCAGGTAATGCTGATAGTCTTGCAACGCCGGGCGGAAACACTCCAGACGCTGGTACAGCTCACCCCGTTCACGCCACTCGTCGACCAGACCAGGTTCGATCATCAACATCAGATCGAGCATCGACAGGGCCTTGGGCATCTGATTGGTGTGCAGGTAGATACTTTTCAGGTTGCGCAACAGGCGCACCAGGATGTCTTTCTTGCCGGCCGCGGCCAGCAGTTGACCCAGCGGCGGCAACTGTCCGTGAGCGTCGCCAAAACTGCTCTTCAACAACGCTTCAAGTTCCGTCAATCCCAGCGATACGCCGCCAGCAAATGGGTCAAGCACGATCTCGCCCTGCGCGTGCGCGAACTTCACCAGGAATCGACCCGGGAATGACACGCCCTGCAAACCCAGACTGAGCCGCTTGCCCACCTCCATGTAGAGTATCGACATGGTGACAGGGATACCTAAGCGGCGGTCCAGAACCTGATTGAGAAAACTGTTGCGCGGGTCGTAATAATTATCAGCGTTGGCCCCGAAACCTTTATCTTCGAACAGGAACAGGTTCAGCTCGGTGACACGATCCAGCGCCGAATTGAATGCCTGGGCACGCGCGGCCACCGTATCGGCGAGTTGTTCCAGACGTTGCAGGTAGTGCGGGATATCAAGGTCCGGATATTCTACGGTCGCGATCAGGAGCGCGGCTTCGGCCAGACTCCATTCCGACTCATCAGCCCTGATGATTTCGCTGAGTCGCTCGCTGGGAGTTATATTCATTTCCATTCTTACACTCAGTCAGGGCAGCTCCAGAATCAGCGCATATCTACCAGATTACAGCGCCAGTCTCCGTCGCCCAGTATAACCGTAAGCTTCTCCGTCAAGTAAACCGTTCTGAAGTAGAGTTTTCGGCGTTCTTGTTGAATAAACACAGGGTGGTAAACACATCAGCCATTTGCGGGTGGCGCGTGAAATGCCGCGTGGACCGAATCAGGTCTGGTCGATGGACTTTGTCAGCGACAGTCTGCTGAATGGACGGCGCTTCCGGGCGCTGGCCATCGTTGATGAGAGGAACCGGGAAAGTCCCAGCATTGAGGTGGACTCCTCGCTCACGGGTCAGCGTGTAGTACGCGTATTGGTGCGGTTGGCGGCCACACGGTCCCTGACTGAGACGATTCGGATGGATAAGGTACAACCATTGGGTAAGGTCAAGGCCAAGAGCAACGACCCGCAGGAATAAAAAAACCCCGGTAGCTTGTGCTACCGGGGTTTTGCGATAAGAGCCTGGCGGTGACCTACTTTCACATGGGGAAACCCCACACTATCATCGGCGCTGAGCAGTTTCACTTCCGAGTTCGGGATGGGATCGGGTGGTTCCCACTCGCTATAGCCGCCAGGCAAACTGGTTGGATATCCGGAGTCAGATTCAAGTCTTCTTACGTCGTCGTGAATTAAAATGACGACAAGAAAAATTGAATCTGACTCCGTCTTTCCGAATTCGGGAAGTTGTAAAAGGCGACATTAGGTATGTTGCGTTGTTGCCAGCCACCTAACACCAAACTGCTTGGGTGTTATATGGTCAAGCCTCACGGTCAATTAGTACTGGTTAGCTGCATGCATTGCTGCACTTCCACACCCAGCCTATCAACGTCGTAGTCTTCGACGGACCTTTAGGGGCCTCAAGGGCCCAGGGAGATCTCATCTTGAGGGGGGCTTCCCGCTTAGATGCTTTCAGCGGTTATCCCGTCCGTATATAGCTACCCGGCTGTGCCACTGGCGTGACAACCGGAACACCAGAGATACGTCCACTCCGGTCCTCTCGTACTAGGAGCAGCTCCTCTCAAATCTCCAACGCCCACGGCAGATAGGGACCGAACTGTCTCACGACGTTCTAAACCCAGCTCGCGTACCACTTTAAATGGCGAACAGCCATACCCTTGGGACCTGCTACAGCCCCAGGATGTGATGAGCCGACATCGAGGTGCCAAACTCCCCCGTCGATATGAACTCTTGGGAGGAATCAGCCTGTTATCCCCGGAGTACCTTTTATCCGTTGAGCGATGGCCCTTCCATACAGAACCACCGGATCACTAAGACCTACTTTCGTACCTGATCGACTTGTCTGTCTCTCAGTCAAGCAACCTTATGCCTTTACACACATTGCGCGATTTCCGACCGCGCTGAGGTTACCTTCGTGCTCCTCCGTTACTCTTTAGGAGGAGACCGCCCCAGTCAAACTGCCCACTTAGCACTGTCCGCCGCCCGGTTTCACGGGTCGGGGTTAGAATTCAAGCACAACAAGGCTGGTGTTTCAGCGTCGGCTCCGAAAGTTCCGGAGAACTCTCTTCACAGCCTCCCAGCTACACTACGCATGCTGGGCCTAAACCCAATACTAAGCTACAGTAAAGGTTCACGGGGTCTTTCCGTCTAGTTGCGGGTATGTTGCATCTTCACAACAACTACAGTTTCACCGAGTCGCTCGTGGAGACAGTGATCCGGTCGTTACGCCATTCATGCAGGTCGGAACTTACCCGACAAGGAACTTCGCTCAGATGTGTTACTCTCAGACTTGCGTCTGAGGGACCGGACGTTTCCGCCGGTCTCTGCATGTCGCCATGCAGCTCGGACTCTATCTTCAGCAAGTACACCAACTTGCCGCCTGGCGTATAGTCTCTGGGGAT
>JBGPWJ010000265.1:0-3532 GCA_041492115.1 Gammaproteobacteria bacterium | reverse complement strand
TCGACCGCGCCGCCGCGCACTGCGCCGATTTCGTCTGCGGCGCCAATCAGGACGGCAAGCACCTCACTGGCGTGAACTGGGGTCGCGACCTGCCGGAGCCGGTAACGGTCGATTTGCGCAATGTCCAGCACGGTGATCCCAGCCCCGACGGCAAAGGCACACTGTCCATCGCACGCGGCATTGAAGTCGGCCACATCTTCCAACTTGGCGACAAATACAGCAAGGCCATGAACGCCACCGTGGTCGATGAGCAGGGTCACATCGCCACCATGCTCATGGGCTGCTACGGCATTGGTGTGACACGCGTCGTGGCCGCCGCCATCGAACAGAACAACGATGCCCGCGGCATCATCTGGCCGATGTCCATCGCGCCCTTCCAGGTCGCATTGCTGCCGATGAACATGCACAAATCGCAGCGCCTACGTGCAGCCATCGATCAGCTCTATCAACAGCTGCTGGACGCCGGCATCGAAGTCCTGCTCGACGACCGCGAGGCCAGGCCGGGCGTGATGTTCGCCGACATGGAACTGATCGGTATTCCGCAGCGCCTGGTATTCGGCGAGAAGGGTCTTGATCAGAGTGTGGTGGAATACAAAGGCCGGACCGATGCGGAGAGCCGTAATATTCCGCTTGGGGAAGTTGTCGGGTTTCTGAAGTCGGGTTTAATCTGACACGTAAAAAAGGTGGTTATCTGTAATAGTGGCACCACATCCGGATAACCACTGAAGCGCCCCCTCTCCCCCACGGGGAGAGGGTTGGGGTGAGGGGGACGCCTAGCACCGAATCGATTCCCCTCACCCTGGCCCTCTCCCGAAGGGTGAGGGGACTCTCATTTTATAACCGTAGAAATCAGAACATTCTACGCACTCAAGCCTTGCGCTCAAACAACCCAATCGACTCCACGTGCGCCGTATGCGGGAACATATCCATCACCCCGGCGCCGAGCAGTTTGTAGCCATGCTCATGTACCAGCAGACCTGCATCGCGCGCCAGCGTGGCTGGATTGCACGAGACATAGACGATGCGCCGCGCGCCCAGCTTGGCAATCTGTGGCAGTAGTTCCAGCGCGCCGGTGCGCGGCGGGTCGAGCAGGATTTTGTCATAGCGCGTCAGCCGCCAGGGCGCGGTGCCGACATTACCGGATAGATCGGCGACATGGAACCGCACATTGCCGATACCGTTGCGGCGCGCATTCTCCTCGGCACGGCGGATCAGTCCCGCATCGCCTTCCACACCCACCACCTCTCGGGCGTGCCGCGCCAGCGGCAGCGTGAAGTTACCGAGTCCGCAGAACAGATCCAACACCTTGTCGTCCGGTTCCGGCGCTAGTAATTTCAGGGTGAGATCCACCATGGCCCGGTTGATCTGCATGTTCACCTGAGTGAAATCGTTCGGCGCAAAATGCAGTTCGACAGCATGCGCGGGCAAAGCGTAACTCAAGTCGGCCCTGTCCGGCCACAGCAAGGAGATGCTGTCAGGTCCGGCCGGCTGCAAGTAGATCTGCATGCCGTGCTCGGCGCCGAAGGTCTTGAGTCTGTCGAGGTCGGCGTCGCTGAGCGCGACCATGATACGGAACACCAGTGCGGTCGCCGCATCGCCCACCGCCACCTCGATCTGGGTGATGCGATCAAAGCCCTGCAGTGCGCTGATCAGTGCGTTCAGAGCGTCGATACGCGTACCAATGGAAGGATGCAGGATATCGCAGCTGTGCAGATCGGCTACCACCGATTCGCCGCGCTCGCGAAAGCCGATCATCAACCGGCCTTTTTTAGGGACATATTTAACGCCCAGACGCGCCTTGCGCCGGTAACCCCATTGTGGACCAGTGAGCGGTGCCAGCACAGTTGCCGGTTCGATCCTGCCGATATGCTGCAGACTGTCCAGCAGCACCTGCTGCTTGGCGCGCAGTTGCGCGGTGGGATCCAAGTGCTGCAAGGCGCAGCCACCGCAGATGCCGAAGTGCGCGCAGCGCGGTTCGACACGTTCGGGCGAGGCGCTGATCACCTCCTGCACCTTGGCGTCATCGTGGCGCTTGTGGCGCTTGCTGTAGACAAAGCGCACGGATTCGCCGGGCAGTGCGCCGTCGACGAACACGACCTTGCCGTCGACATGGGCGACGCCTCGGCCTTCATGGTTAAGCGATTCGATGAGGGCGGTGACCGGGATTTGCGAGACGGGTTTGGATTTATGGCGGGCCATGAGTGATGCATCAATACCGGTTGTGGAGTTTGTGTTGGGTGTGCGAAGGATAAAACAGTTCAGCAACTCAGCAAGCCATTCAAGACGACGTCGTCGTCATGATAGCAGCCTGCATTTCCATTATCAGCCCTGCCAGGCAGCGAGAAATTCATTCAGGTGTGACTTGTTGTCTTTGCCCAGGGTCTCGCGCACCAGCCGGCATTCACTCTCATACGCCTTCGGCGTCAGCTTGCCGCGGATCATCTGAAAGCGCAGGTAGACCAGATAGGTGTTCAGGACATCGGTCTCGCAGTAGTTGCGTATGCCCTCGAGATTGCCGTCCAGATAGCCGTCCCAGACCTTGGCACCGCTCATCCCGAGTTTGCCGGGCAGACCGAGTAGCACGGCGATCTCATCAAGCGGCGCATTGGCGCGCGGCTGGTAGGCAGCCAGCACGTCCATCAGATCGGTGTGACGTTCGTGATAGCGACTAATATAATTGTTCCAGCGGAAACTCTGATCCTCATTGCCGGTTTCCCAGTAGCGCGGCGCGGCGACGCCGTGCAGCAGCGCGCGGTAGTGCAATACCGGCAGATCGAAGCCGCCGCCATTCCAGCTCACCAGCGTCGGCGTGAATTTATCGATGCCGTCGAAGAAGCGCTTGATCAGTTCCGCCTCGTCGGAGTTCAGATCACCCAGTGACCAGACCTTGAACGCATCGCGCGAACGCAATGCCACCGAGATCGCCACCACGCGGTGCAGGTGATGGCGCAGGAAATCCGAATCGCCGGTCTCCTGACGGCGGCGGTTGAACATCGCCTGACCGACCTCTTTATCGCTCAATCCGTCCAGACCGTACAGGCGCCGGCCACCGGCGACATCGGGCACGGTCTCGATGTCGAAGACGAAGACATTCATGCGTGGAATACCAGCACTGCTGTTCGGTTGCACGAGAGCTTAATCGCAAAACTCATTTCTGACGCGAATGGCACTGACTTAACCGTAGGGGCGGGTCTCAGACCCGCCCGTGTTGGCACTGTCTCAAGCTCATGCAGGGCGGGTCTGAGACCCTCCCCTACGCAGGTTATGCTCGCGGAAAGAGTGGTGGTTGTACGCAGGCCCCTTAAGTAAGTGCCATTCATTTCTGTTGCCATTTTCCGCCGCTGCCCTGATACCACCAGCCGGAGGTGGCGTCGTTCGCCACCCAGCGGCGTACAAACGTCGCACGAATCTCGCCTTCCCATTCCGGATGGCCGTTGGCCGCGGCCACCTCGCGGTACAGCGCATTCCAATCCTTGTTGTCATCGGCCATCAGTTGCTTGAGCGTGTTGCGGTCCTTGAGCGGGACGGCATT
>JBGPWJ010000184.1:0-5460 GCA_041492115.1 Gammaproteobacteria bacterium | reverse complement strand
TTCGCCGTGATAGCTGTTGCTGAGCGTGATGAAGCGTGTCTTGTTGCGTTGCCCCAGATTGTGCCAGTAGTGATAGCTCATCTTCAGCGCCACTTCGACGGCAGAGGAGCCGTTGTCGGCGTAGAAGCAGCGCGTCAGTCCTGGCGGCGCGACCTGTACCAGCCGCTCGGACAGCGCGATGACCGGCTCATGCGTGAAACCCGCCAGCAGCACATGCTCGAGTTCATCGAGCTGCGCATGCAGCGCGGCATTGATACGCGGATTGGCATGCCCAAACAGATTCACCCACCAGGAACTGATGGCATCGAGATAACGCTTGCCCTCGAAATCCTCAACCCACACGCCACTGCCGCGCCGGATCGGAATCGGCGGCAACCACTCATGGTCTTTCATCTGCGTGCAGGGATGCCACACAGCGGCGAGGTCGCGGTTGATCCAGTCGGCGTTGCTCATGGCCGACATGATAACCCACGTCCGCCAGGCTCGACGCAGGGGGCGCCGCGCGCACCGGCATGCCGTCCCGGATTCCGTGTCACGCCATCCGGGCTACAGCTGACCTATAATCAGAAGGCGCACCCCGCCAGCGGGAGGAGGCCGATATGACTGACCGACAACAGATTCGCACGGCGCAGTCACGTGCAACGGATGCCCGCACAGCTGTACGGGAATTCCATGCAGCGGTGGTACAGCCGGAGATGGCGTTGGTGGTGTTCTTCTGTTCCAGCGACTACGACCTGGAGGCGTTGGCACAGGAGATGGACCGGATGTTTGCCGGGGTGCAAGTGGTGGGTTGCACCACGGCGGGCGAGATCGGGCCCGCCGGTTACTGTGAGCACAGTCTGGCGGGTGCGAGTTTCCCCGCCGACACCTGCACGGCCGTCGCCGGTCACCTCGACCGCTTGCAGCAGTTCGGCATCGGTCGGGGACAGAACTTCGTCCGCGAATTGTTGCAGCAGTTGACGCGTATGGCGCCGGCCGCCGATGCGCGCAACAGTTTTGCCTTCCTGCTGATCGACGGCCTGTCCGCGCGCGAAGAGCCGGTGACGCGCGCCTTGCAGTACGGGCTGGACAAGCTGCCGCTGTTCGGCGGATCGGCGGGCGACGGGCTGAAATTCGCCGCGACGCATGTCTATCACGACGGCCGTTTCCATGCCGACAGCGCTGTGCTGATGCTGGTGACCACGACGTTGCCGTTCAAAATATTCAAGACGCAGCATTTCGTTTCCAGCGATGAGCGGCTGGTCGTGACGGCGGCCGATCCCGGCAATCGCATCGTCAAGGAGATCAACGGACTGCCGGCCGCCGCGGAATACGCGCGGCTGGTCGGTGTTGATGTGCGCGCGCTCGATCCCATGCGCTTCGCCGCTGCGCCGGTGGTGGTGGTGATCGACGGCACGGATTACGTGCGTTCCATCCAGAAGGCCAATCCTGACGGGAGCCTGACGTTTTATTGCGCCATCGAGGAGGGCCTGGTGCTGCGGGTCGCGCACGGGGTGGATCTGATCAAGAACCTGGAGCAGGCCCTTGCGCAGCTACGCGCGGAGATCGGTCCGCCGCAGGTCATTTTCGGCTGCGATTGCATCCTGCGCAATCTGGAGATATCACAAAGCGGTCTGAAAGATCGCGTGGAACAGATTTTCCGCGACAACAACACCGTCGGTTTCAGCACCTACGGCGAACAATTCCATGGCGTGCACGTCAACCAGACCCTCACCGGCATCGCCATCGGCGCGCCGCCGGAGACGCCTCATGCCTGACCCGTTGCCGATCGCACCCGTCAGGAATGAGGAGGCGCTGCGGGCCGAGATCGTACGCCTGAACAAGGTCGTCCAGGCGCTCATGAATCGCGCCGAGCGCAGCATGAGCCTGCAAGGCTCGGACTTCAATCTGTTCCAGACCGCGATCATGCTCGAGACTCAGGTGCGGCAGCGCACCGAGGAACTGGAAGCGGCGCTGCGCGAAGTGCAGACATTGCAGGCCAAACTGCGCGAACAGGCCCTCCGCGATCCATTGACCGGTCTCTACAATCGCCGCTACCTGACCGAAACCTTCGACCGCGAACTGCTGCGCGCGGAACGTTGCGCCCGCCCGGTCAGTGTGATCATGGGTGATATCGATCATTTCAAGGACGTCAACGACACGTACGGTCATCGGGCGGGGGACGAGGTCTTAAAGGCGTTCAGCGAACTGCTGCAACACAATGCCCGCGGCAGTGATATTTATTGCCGCTACGGTGGCGAGGAATTCCTGATGGTGCTGTTCGATATGACGGGGGACGACGCGTGCCTGCGCACCGAACAGCTGCGGCATGCCTTCGCCACCGCCGCGATAACATTGGGAGAGACTGTCATTCAAGTGACCGCATCCTTCGGCGTCGCGGTATTCCCTGTAGACGGCCACACCGGCGACATGCTGATCGCGGCAGCGGACGCCGCGCTGTACGCCGCGAAGGACGCCGGGCGCAATCAGGTCAAACGGTACGCCACGCCGATGCGCGAAAAAATGTAGGTTGGGGTGAGCAACGCGAACCCCAACAGGCGCGGTAGTTATATAGATGTAGCCGGCATTAGCGGAGCCCGCATCCCCGCATTACGCTCCGCTAATGCGGGGATGCGGGCTCCGCGCAATACGCTTCGCTTTTGCACCCTACGGGCTGCAGGGAGTGCGGCACTGTGCAGTTAACGCGCCCCACGTTTGCTGCGGTTGCGTGATGACACGCTCACCGCCTGTCGCGCCAACACCGGCTTCAGATACTGCCCGGTATACGAAACAGGATGCTCCGTCAATTCTTCCGGCGTGCCGACGGCGATGATGTTGCCGCCCTTGTCGCCGCCTTCCGGTCCCAGATCGATGAGCCAGTCGGCGGTTTTGATGACATCCAGATTGTGTTCGATGACCACGATGGTATTGCCGTGGTCGCGCAGGCGTTGCAACACACCGAGCAGTTGTTCGATGTCGTGGAAGTGCAGGCCGGTGGTGGGTTCGTCGAGGATGTACAACGTGTTGCCGGTATCGCGCTTGGAGAGTTCGCGCGACAGTTTCACGCGCTGTGCTTCGCCGCCGGAGAGCGTGGTCGCGTTCTGGCCGAGCTTGATGTAGGTGAGGCCGACGTCCACGAGTGTCTGCAATTTGCGCGCGACCACCGGCACCGGGTTGAAGAACTCCAGCGCGTCCTCGACAGTCATCTCCAGCACTTCGTGGATGTTCTTGCCTTTGTAACGTACTTCCAATGTCTCGCGGTTGTAGCGTTTGCTCTTGCAGACGTCGCAGGCGACGTAGATGTCCGGTAAGAAATGCATCTCCACTTTGATCACGCCGTCGCCCTGGCAGGCTTCGCAACGGCCGCCTTTGACGTTGAAGCTGAAGCGGCCCGGCTGGTAACCGCGAGCGCGCGCCTCCGGTGTCCCGGAGAACAGTTCGCGGATCGGCGTGAACAGGCCGGTATATGTAGCAGGATTGGAGCGCGGCGTGCGGCCGATCGGGCTCTGGTCGATGTCGACGACCTTGTCGAATTGATCGAGACCTTCGATGCTCGTATAGGGCGCCGGTTCGTCGCTGGCACCGTTGAGTTCGCGCGCGGTCTGGCGGAACAGGGTGTCGTTGATGAGCGTGGACTTGCCGGAGCCGGACACGCCGGTGACGCAGGTCATGAGTCCCACCGGAATATCGACGTTGACGTTCTTGAGATTATTGCCGGTGGCGCCGCGCAGCCGCAGCGTACGCTTGGCATCGAAGGGCGTGCGCTGCGCCGGTATCGCGATGCGGCGGCGGCCGGACAGAAACTGGCCGGTGAGAGAATCGGGATGCGCGAGGATTTCCTGCGGCGTGCCCTGTGCAACTACGTACCCACCGTGCACGCCCGCGCCCGGGCCCATGTCCACGACATGATCGGCGGACAGGATGGCCTCTTCGTCGTGTTCGACCACAATCACAGTGTTGCCGAGTTCGCGCAGATACGTCAGCGTGGTGAGCAGGCGCTGGTTGTCGCGCTGATGCAGACCGATTGACGGCTCGTCGAGGACGTACATCACGCCGACCAGGCCCGCGCCGATCTGACTGGCGAGACGAATACGCTGCGCTTCGCCGCCGGACAAGGTGTCGGCGCTGCGCTCCAGCGTCAGGTAATCGAGGCCGACGTTGACCAGAAAATCCAGGCGCTGGCCGATCTCTTTGACGATCTTGGCGGCGATCTCGCCGCGCCGGCCGGGCAATTGCATCGTGGCGAAGAACTGCTGGGCCTTGCCGACCGGCAGTTGGGTGAGTTGCGGCAGGGTGTGATCGGCGACGAAGACGTGGCGCGCGGCCAAGGTGAGGCGCGCGCCATTGCAATCCGGGCAGGCGCGCGTGCTGAGGTATTTGGCGAGTTCCTCGCGCACGACATTCGAGCCGGAGTCGTGGTAGCGGCGCTGCATGTTGGGGATGATGCCTTCGAAGGCGTGGCGCTTGGTGGTGAAACCGCCGCGTTCCTTGAAGTAGCGGAACTCGATCTCCTCCGTGCCGCTGCCATGCAGGATTACCTCGGCGACATTCTCCGGCAGTTCTTCGAATGGCGTGTCGATGTCGAAGCCGTAGTGATCGGCGAGCGAACTGATAAGCTGAAAATAATAGGCGTTACGCCGATCCCAGCCGCGTACCGCGCCGCCAGCCAGCGACAGGTGTGGATGCGCGGCCACTTTGACCGGATCGAAGAACTGTTGCACGCCCAGGCCGTCGCAGGTCGGGCAGGCACCGACTGGATTGTTGAAAGAGAACAGCCGCGGTTCCAGTTCCGACAGCGAGTAGCCGCAGTGCGGGCAGGCGAACTTGGCGGAGAAGATCAGCTCGGCATGATCGGGCTGGTCCATCCAGGCGATGCGCGCGATGCCGCCGGACAGTTTCAGTACGGTCTCGAAGGATTCGGCGAGGCGCGGCGCGAGATCGGCGCGCACTTTGAAGCGATCCACCACGGCTTCGATGCTGTGCTTGCGGCGCAGGTCCAGCGTCGGTGCCTGATCGAGTTCATACACCTTGCCGTCGATGCGCGCGCGCAGATAGCCTTGAGCGCGCAATTCCTCCAGCACGCTGACGTGTTCGCCCTTGCGCTCCGAGACCAGCGGTGCGAGCAGCATCAATCGGTCCTCGCCTTCCGGCAGCGCCAGCACGGTATCGACCATCTGGCTGATGGTCTGCGCTTCGAGGGTGATGCCGTGCTCCGGGCACTGCGGCGTGCCGGCGCGCGCGAACAGCAGGCGCAGGTAATCGTAGATCTCGGTGATGGTGCCGACGGTGGAACGCGGGTTGTGCGAAGTGGATTTCTGTTCGATGGAGATGGCCGGTGACAGACCTTCGATGTGATCGACGTCGGGCTTCTCCATGACCGACAGGAACTGGCGCGCATAGGCCGACAGCGACTCGACATAGCGGCGCTGGCCCTCGGCATAGATGGTATCGAAGGCCAGCGAGGACTTGCCCGACCCGGAC
>JBGPWJ010000244.1:0-3994 GCA_041492115.1 Gammaproteobacteria bacterium | reverse complement strand
TGCACTAAGACAAGATCGTGTCGCGTCGGTTCGCCCAAGCCGGCTCCGCTGCGGTTACAATAGCGCTCCCGTGCCCCGACGACTCACCCGCGAAGCCATTGCAATGACTGAAAGCGCCGCCCCGATCCGCGAAATCCGTATAAATCCCATCGTGCCCAGCGAATCGGTGCTGGTGGCCACCGCGCGCGGCAGCCGACCCCGCAAAGAGGAAGCTCCGGCGCCGCGCGATACCCGCACGCATGTCGAGACCTGCCCGTTCTGTCAAGGCAACGAGCATCTGACCCCGCCCACCCTCGCCGCGTTCCCGGAACAGGGTGAGTGGCAGGTACGCATCGTCGAGAATCTCTACCCGGTGCTCGGCGACGACCGCGCTGGCGGCAGCCTGGTGTTCGGTCTGCAGCAAGCCATCGAAGGTTACGGTCGCCACGAGGTGATCATCGATCATCCCCAGCACGGCACGGCCATTCACGAGATGAGCGAGGCGCATCTGTCGCTGCTGTTCGGCGCCTACCGCGCGCGCATGCGCCAGCTCTACGACTCCAATCCGCGCCTCAAGTACGTCCTGGTGTTCAAGAACTTCGGCCCGGCGGCGGGCGCCAGCATTCCGCACACCCACAGCCAGCTGATCGCCATGCCGGTGGTGCCGGAGAACGTACACAACGAGCTGGAACACAGCCGCGTCTATTTCAAGAAGCATCACCAGTGCATCTTCTGCTCGCTGATCGACGAGGCGCTGACCTTCGAGGCCACGCTGTATCACCGCGACTCCGGCGAGATCCGCCGCAAGATCAACGTCGGCCAGTACGTGGTCGAACGCGGCCAGCACTTCATCGCCATCAAGCCCTTCGCCAGCCGCTTCGAGTGGGAGGTACACATCCTGCCGCTGGAGCACCAGAGCGACTTTCTGGCCATCAGCGACGCAGGCCGGGACGACTTGGCGCGGGTACTGCGCCGTACCATGGCGCGCCTGGACGCGGTGATCGGCGGCGCCCAGTACAATTATTTCCTGCACTCCCAGCCGCACGGCCCCGAACACGCCGACTGCGGCGCCAGTTACCACTGGCATCTGGAGATCTGCCCACGCACCAGCATCCCCACCGGCTTCGAACTCGGCTCGGGGCTGTTCGTCAGCACCATCAGCCCGGAGACGGCGGCGGAGCGGTTGCGTGAGGTAGTTATTGATTGAGCAGTTGAGTAAGTCGGGGCGAGGCGGTTTTTGCCGAACCCCAACCTACATTGGGCCCGTAATGGTGATAAACTTAACCGCCCCGAACCAGCCAAGATCAACCAACCCGCCATGTCCACAAACACCGCCAAAAACTTCCTGGTTATCTCCGCGCTCGGTCAGGACCGTCCCGGCCTGGTCAATGAACTGACGCGCGTCATCCTCGACAGCGGTTGCAACATCGTCGACAGCCGCATGTCGGTGCTGGGCGGGGAATTCGCCATTATTCTGCTGCTGTCCGGCAACTGGAACGCCATCGCCAAGCTGGAAACCCTGCGCGAAGGGTTGGAGAAGCGGCTGGAAATGACCCTGGTCACCAAGCGCACCGAGCTGCGCATACCGCGCGACAATCTGCTGCCCTACGCCGTCGACGTGGTCTCCATCGATCAGCCCGGCATCGTGCATCACCTCGCGGAATTTTTCTCGACGCGCAACATCAACATCGAGAATCTGGACACCAGCAGCTACTCCGCCGCGCACACCGGCACACCGATGTTCGCGGTGCACATGACCGTGGGCATCCCGGCTGAGCAGCACATCGCCACGCTGCGCGAACAGTTCATGGATTTCTGCGACGACCTCAATCTCGACGCCATCATGGAACCCATCAAAGGCTGAGACCACGCCATGAGCAAGATTGCAATCGGCAAGAAAGTTCCGGACTGGGAACTGCCGGCCACCGGCGGCGGCACCATCCGCCTCTCGACACTCAGCGGCCACCCGGTCGTGCTGTACTTCTACCCCAAGGACAACACCTCCGGCTGCACGCTCGAGGGCGAGAACTTCCGCGACCTGCACGCCCAGTTCAAAAAGCTCAAGGCGGTGATTCTGGGAGTGTCGCGCGACAGTGTGAAGTCACACGAAGGCTTCAAGGAAAAATACACCTTCAACTTCGAACTGCTGTCCGACGCGGACGAAAAACTCTGCACGCTGTTCGACGTCATCAAACCCAAGATCATGTACGGCAAAGAAGTCGTCGGCGTGGAACGCAGCACCTTCCTGATCGATGCCGACGGCGTACTGCGCAACGAGTGGCGCAAGGTCAAGGTCGATGGTCATGCGCAGGCAGTGCTGGACGCTGTCAAAGCGCTCCCGACTGGAATTTCTGCCTGATTATTGCCTACATCTGAACCCGCACGTCTCAGACCTAAGTATTACCCAACCCCTGCCGACACAGTAATCAGAGCAGCCCAATCTAGCCACACGCTACACCGAGGCACATGGCCAAAATCAAAGCAGCACCCAAACCACCGCTCTACGTCCTTGACACCAGCGTGCTGATGCACGACCCCTCGTGCATCTTCCGCTTCCAGGAACACGACATCTTCGTTCCCATGGTGGTGCTCGAAGAGCTCGACCTCGGCAAACGCGGCACCACCGAAGTGGCGCGCAACGTGCGCCAGGTGAGCCGCTTCCTGGATGAGCTGATCAGCAACGCCAGCAAGGAACAGATCGATCAGGGCTTGCCCTTGCCGGCGCCGGTCAATATCGGCGACAACGGCTACAGCGGCAGCGGCCGGCTGTTCTTCCAGACCAGCGCACTGCCCGTCACGCTGCCGCGCGCCCTGCCCGGTCATATTCCGGATAACAATATCCTGGCCGCGGCCATGTCCTTGCATCAGAGCCATCCGGACAAGGCCGTGACCCTGGTGACCAAGGACATCAACCTGCGCATCAAGGCCGCGCTGGTCGGCATTCACGCCGAGGATTATTACAACGACCGCGTGCTCGACGATGTCAACCTGTTGTACAACGGCGCCGAGGAATTGCCCGGCGACTTCTGGGACAAGCACAGCAAGGACATCGACTCCTGGCAGAAACAGGCGCGCACCTTCTACAAGGTTCAAGGCCCGGATGTCACGCACTGGTACCCGAACGAATACCTGTACAGCACCAGCGCGGATAATTTCGAAGCGATCGTGCGCAGCGTCGACGGTGAGGTCGCGACCCTGGAGATGACGCACGATTACCGCAACGCCCGCCACCCGGTGTGGGGCATCAACGCCCGCAACCGCGAACAGAACTTCGCGCTCAACCTGCTCATGGACCCGGAGATCGACTTCGTCACCCTGCTCGGCCAGGCCGGCACCGGCAAAACGCTGCTGGCACTTGCCGCCGGACTGGCGCAGACATTGGATGACAAGCGCTTCCGCGAGATCATCATGACGCGCGTGACAGTGTCGGTCGGCGAAGACATCGGTTTTCTACCCGGTACCGAAGAAGAAAAGATGGCACCGTGGATGGGCGCGCTGATGGACAATCTGGAAGTGCTCACCAAATCCGAGAACGGCGGCGACTGGGGCCGCGCCGCGACCAATGATTTATTGCAGAACCGCATCAAGATCCGCTCATTGAACTTCATGCGCGGCCGCACCTTCCTCAATAAATATCTGATCATCGACGAGGCGCAGAACCTGACCTCAAAACAGATGAAGACACTCGTGACACGCGCCGGCCCCGGCACCAAAGTGGTATGTCTCGGCAACGTCGCGCAGATCGACACGCCGTATCTGACCGAAACCACATCCGGCCTGACCTACGTCGTCGATCGATTCAAAGATTGGGCCCATAGCGGGCACATCACCCTGAAGCGCGGCGAGCGTTCGAGGTTGGCGGATTTCGCGTCGGAAGCGCTTTGATCGGATAACCAGCGGCACTACGCAGATAATGTAGCCTGGGTTGAGCGTAGCGAAACCCGGGCTACACAGATATCTACATCCGCTGATCCTGATCGGCGCCGCCGTGCAGGTCCACCATGTCCGCCGTCAC
>JBGPWJ010000013.1:0-20945 GCA_041492115.1 Gammaproteobacteria bacterium | reverse complement strand
CTTTCCATGAGACGCGCGCTCGGCGAACCGTCAGGGAGAAAGACGCCGGTACGCCATAGCAACCGCACCGGCGTAAGCGTCCTGCCCATGTTTGCGACGATACAACAGGCTGCGCTATTGAGCAGATCAAGGATCACCCCGCGTTTAGCCGCGCGACGTGTGGTACCACGCTTCATAGGTGCTCGGCTCGTCTCGATTGGACACCCTCACTCCGTTAGGGTTAGACGTTGGCTCGTGAGCCGAGGCTCGTCATCCCTGTGGATATCGATCCAGACCATCGCCCGAGTAACTGGCCGGCCCGGTAGACCTGCAACTCGCCAAGCGCAAATGCTTCCCAGGGTTCGTCGTCCGCTAACGGTACGGACGCAAACACAACCGATCGGACGTCGTCCTCCTGCCGCTGCTGACTGTGCAGCCGATCATGGCCGTAGGCAATCAAGTGTTCACCATCTGACATCAGAAAATTGAACTGCCCGTAAACGGCAATGGCGGCACTGCGCATCACCACTGTTTCAAGCCAGGTATCCATTCTGTCGGGAAGCGCACCACGGAACGTGCCGGCGATTTCTTCGAGTAGGTAACAGAAGGCATGCTCAGAGTCGGTCTCGCCCTGAGGATGGGAATGGCGCGGATGGCAGCAGCCCTGCGGGGCGACAAGTTCTGGCACCTTGCCATTATGGGCGAACACCCAGCGCCGCCCGCAGCATGCTCGCATAAACGGATGCGTGTTCTCCAGCGTATGTGCGGTCGGCGGATTGGCCTTGCGCACATGCGCGATGATGAGACGGGAACGGATCTGCTCCGACAGTTCCGCAAATGACGCGCTGCGTGCCGCTGGTTCGGGCGCTTTATGGATGGCGAAGGAATCGCCCTCAAGATAGGCCAACCCCCAACCGTCGGGGTTGTCCGCTGATTCCCCACCCCGCTTCCCAAAAAGTGATAGCGGGGTGCGCGCGGAAATTGGCCGATTACTGGTCATGCCGAATAGTTCGCACATAAGGCTCACTCCTCAAACCCTTCAGCAACTGTAAAGCTGTTGCTATACCAACCTCCCTCACCACATGACGCAACAAAATCCCTAGAAGGTGAGCACCGAATCGCTGCTCTTGATCCAGTCCGCGAGCAGTTTCATCGAACCGCGCTCAATGCCATCGAGCAAGTCGCCATCGCGGATACCGCAGCCGTCGAGCGCCATACCACAGGCGCGCACTGTGAGCCCGACCTGCATCAATTCCGCAAGCAGGTTGCCCAGATGCACGGCGCCATCGGGCGCCTGCTGGTCCTTACGTCCGACGTTCACCCCATCGTCCAATAAGTGCACGCGCACATTCATGTCGGTGGCGAGGGCCGCACCCGCGAAACGCAATGCATGCCATGCCTTGTTGTCGCTTTTGTAGGGCGCGTTCTGGACGATGATGGTGATGGTTTTTTCCATACTCTGCTCCGATGATGGGACTACAGATCAGTAATAATTGGCACTTGCTACCGCGCTAGGACTCAATATCTCGCCTTTTCTGCTCGAATTCAGCCTGATTTATTTCCCCACGCGCGTAGCGTTCCTTGAGAAGGTCCAGCGCCGTCTTTTTCTGCGGCGCCTGCGCACCGCTAGATGCACTGACAATCCATTTAACGATGGCCACGATGCCGACGATAATTAAAAGCCAGATGAGTATCATGAACAGCCATCCGAACCCGGGACCCCAGCCGGAAAAATTACCCATCGTGTTCATCATGGCGCATTCTTCTCGACAGGGTGATGAATGCGATGATATCCACGAGTTGCCCTCAATTGATCAGTTGGCTTGCACCGGTGACTACTGGCGCTATAATAAATATTAGCGTAATCTGTTATTCAATAGATCACTTGAATATATATTCACCTGTGAGCCATGACGATGTCAAGCAACAACTTTAAACACGATCTATTTACCCAATTCGCCCGCGTCGGCAAGGCGTTGAGCAGCGCCAATAGACTGGAACTATTGGAATTTATCGCACAAGGTGAGCGGACAGTGGATGTATTGGCCACCCTGGCGGGTCTCTCGGTCGCCAACACCTCTCAGCACCTCCAGCAGCTGCGGCAGACCGGTTTGCTCACCGCCCGCAAAGAAGGCCAGCACGTGTATTACCAACTGGCCGGTGATGATGTGCTGATTCTGCTCAACAGTCTGCGCCAAGTCGCAGAACAACACCTGGCCGATGTGGGGCGTTTGGTGAACAGCTTCCTCACCGTTAAGGATAGTCTGGAACCGATACCAGCAATTGAACTACTCCAGCGAGTACGCGACGGGCTCGTCACGGTATTGGACGTCCGCCCACGCGAGGAATATGACGCGGGACACCTCACGGGTGCTGTGAATGTGCCAATGGCCGAGTTGGAGCAGCATCTCGACCAGCTGGCGACCGACAAAGAGATTGTCGCGTACTGCCGTGGGCCCCATTGCGTACTGGCTTTCGATGCCGTTGCACGCCTGCGCGAACACGGGCTCAAGGCCCGGCGACTCGCGACCGGCTACCCGGAATGGAAGGTGGCGGGGCTGCCAGTTACTAGCGATTAATACATTATCCGCATCAGATCAGGGATAGCCACACATCCGCAGCGAGAAAGGAGAACTGTCATGAGCCAAGTCGCCAAAAACGTTTCCATCATGTGTTTTCATGATGAATTCTGTCAGGTGTTTAACGCATTGATGACCGCGTTGAGTTTGCTTAGAGAGGGATCGAAAGTCACACTGTTTTTTGGTTCCCGAGGAATAAACGCTGTCCACAAGGATAAGGTAATGACGCTTAAATGTTTACCCGACGCGCCAAAGGAAATCGGCGATGCCGTGATGCAAAAGATGGACGAAATGGGTTTACCGCTCGCCGAAGATCTTTTCGTCATGCTGATCGCTGAAGGTGCTACGGTGCTTGCCTGCCCGTTGAATATCACCTTGTTCGGGATGACGCCCCGTGACTTGGTGGATGGAGTAAAAGTCGCTGATCCAGCCAAGTATTATAAAGAAGTGGTTATACAGGCAGACATGAATCTGACATTCTAGAATAGAGATTCTCGATCTGCCCACCGGCCTATGCACGGAAACAACGACATGCCGTCGTTTCATATGGGCCCAGGAATGTGGACCGAGCTTTGGCTGTTCTGGCTGCTCGTCCCTGTGGGGGTCGCGCTTCTGATAGCGCGCCTGACGACTAGGTGTGCACCCCGGCGTGTACCGCATCCGCAACGCGGGTCAACTGTTCCTGAACTGCAACTGTTACGGTTAGCGCTGCCACTGGAGCTACTCTGGGAGATCGCCCAGTTTCCTCTGTACGACGTATGGCATCAGGAGAAAGGAGCTACATCCTGTACGGCTTGGCACACTGCACTCTCGGTGATCTGCTGATTTTGCTGGCCGCCTATGAACTGGTGGCGCTGCTGGCCGGCGGGCGCGTCTGGTACCGCAGCAGCACACCGAGCACGGGTAGCCTTCTGTTCACGCTCTTGGGCGTGGCCTACACCGTCTACAGCGAATTGATGAACGTGCGTATCAAGGGTACTTGGGGTTATACCGAACTCATGCCCATCGTTCCTCTACTGCACATCGGCGGAACGCCGTTTCTGCAATGGTTATTGATTCCGCCCGTGCTGATTTGGCTCATGCGGCAGCTCGCCGGCAACATTACACCTCGCACTGCGAAATAATCGGGCGATCGTACTGTCGCAACTTTGGAGGGTCGGCTCAAGCATTAATAGGGTTCATCCTATTGCTCTATTGCCGACCGATGAAGTCCGAGTAGAAGGTAGTCAGACTGCACTCAACGGCAGCTATGCTGCTCTCGATCAGCTGACATCAGAAATAAAAATGGGCGCCCCAATCGGAGTGCCCAGATTCGTAGCAGATTGGCGTCCCCAAGGGGATTCGAACCCCTGTCGCCGCCGTGAAAGGGCAGTGTCCTAGGCCTCTAGACGATGGGGACTGAATGAACTCTGATGTTTGGAATGGTGGAGCCAGGCGGGATCGAACCGCCGACCTCCTGCATGCCATGCAGGCGCTCTCCCAGCTGAGCTATGGCCCCTCTCTTGCGGGTCAATAATTGACCCCGCCAAAGCGAACGCGAACTCTACTTAAGAGAGGCCCTACTGTCAAGGCGATTCCGGGCTAAGCGCCCTCGCCCGGGCCTGCCAACTCGATGAACGCTATGGCCTTATCGAGCCGCTTCAGCACGCGCTCTCGGCCGATGAGGCGGGTGGTGATGTCGATCGGTGGCGAAACACCGCCACCGGTCAGGGCCACGCGCAACGGCTGGGCGAGTTTGCCCATGGCCAGATCATGCTGCACGGCGATGCGCTCAATCGCGGCATGGATTGCTGCATCGGTCCATTCCTCGGTCTGCGCCAGGGCCTCGCGTAGCGCCTTCAGAGGAGTCATCACCCCCGACTGCAGATTCTTGGCGGCGGCCTTCTCGTCGTAGCCATCGAAGTCACGGTAGAAATACACACTGTTCTGGGCCATCTCGACCAGGGTCTTAGCGCGTTCGCGCTGCGCCACGACCACCTCGGCGAGATCCGGTCCGGTGCTCGGATCGATATCGAGTCTGCCCATGTGCCAGCTCAGGTGATGGGCGACATGCGTGGGGGCACTGCTCTTCAGGTACTGCTGATTGAGCCACTGCAACTTGCCTGTGTTGAAGGCGGAAGCGGAGTTGTTGACGTCTTTGATGTCGAACAGACGGATCATCTCGTCGAGCGTGAAGATTTCCTGATCACCGTGCGACCAGCCGAGCCGCGCCAGGTAATTGAGCAGTGCCTCGGGCAGATAGCCTTCTTCGCGGTATTGCATGACGCTCACCGCGCCATGACGCTTGGACAGGCGCTTGCCGTCGTCGCCGAGGATCATGGGCACGTGCCCGTACAGCGGCGGCGTAACGCCGAGCGCCAGCAGGATGTTCATCTGCCGCGGTGTGTTGTTGAGGTGATCGTCGCCGCGCACCACATGCGTGACGCGCATGTCCATATCGTCCACCACCACGGTGAGATTGTAGGTGGGCGTGCTGTCGGTGCGCGCGATGATCAGGTCGTCGAGTTCACTGTTCTGAAAAATCACGCGGCCGCGGATCTGATCATCGATCACCACCGCACCGTCCTGCGGATTCTTGAAGCGCACGACGGACGACGCACCATCCGGCACATCGCTCGGTCGGCCGTGACGGCAGCGGCCGTCGTAGCGCGGTTTTTCCTTGGCCGCCATCTGTGCTTCGCGCAATTGTTCCAGACGTTCCTTGGAACAGTAGCAGCGGTAGGCGTGGCCGGTGTCGATGAGTTGCTGGATGACTTCCTTGTAACGGTCGAAACGCTGGGTCTGGTAGAACGGGCCCTCGTCGTACTCCAGGCCCAACCAGTTCATGCCTTCCAGAATGGCGTTGACCGATTCGGGCGTGGAGCGCTCCAGGTCGGTGTCTTCGATGCGCAGGATGAAGGTGCCGCCGTGACGACGTGCGTACAGCCAGCAGTACAGCGCAGTACGTGCGCCGCCAACGTGCAGGTAACCGGTGGGGCTGGGGGCGAAACGGGTGCGGACGGTCATGGCGTTGGTCTGGGTGGCGATGCGGCGTGTAGTTTAGCAAAGCAGCGCCGCATTTGCGCCCCATCCCGCCGCGCTTACGGCTTGTCGCCGAACTTGATGTCCACCAGGTCGCCGCCGCTAAAGGTTAGTTCGCGCCGGAAGCCGGTGCGTCCGGCGTTGTAGGTCCATCTTTCGACCACTTCGGTAGTTTCAATAAATCCCCCGCGCCGCGCCCCGTAGTGCAGCGTGCGCGACCCCAATACTTCGCGCGCCAGCGGTTCACCGCAGACATCCAGAACCTTCACCTTGCTGTCGCCCAGAGTCACCAGCCGCGAACCGCAGCGCAGGCTGTCCACGGCAAAGGCCGGAGAGGCCAGTACCAGTGACAACATGAAAACACAAAAACGACGCATCGTGGATTACCTGTGACATCCAAGGAAATACTAAATATATTCCTTGAAAGCACTGTCATTGATTCCCCTCACCCTGGCCCTCTCCCGCAGGGAGAGGGGATTCTCAATTTCAGTGACGAATTCATCTGAGATTCGTTAAGTATAGCGAGCAGTCCTGAATGGCGGCTGAACCGGAGGTGTTACTGCTTACACAAGCGCGGCTGAAAAATTGTCGGCGCTTGCCTCGCACTGCTGCACGGCCAGCGTGCCCGAGCGCCCATCCACCGTGCCCTGCACCAACTCGCAGATCTGCACCGTAGCCGCGGCGCGCAGCACCTGCGCGATTTCATCCAGACGCACGAAGCGCACCCCACTGTGCGCGGCACGGCGCAGAAAATCGGCGCACAACGCGCGCTTGCTCATGCCTTCGATTTCGGCGTGCGCGGTCAGCACATTGAGCCGCCCGGTTTGCAGCTGTGATAGATAGTGATTGACCAGTTCCGCTTCGGGAAACTCCGGCCGGCCCAGTAGTTCGTCGAGCGTCGGCAGCGTGGTGGGGATCTGCAAGGTGCGGAAGACGCGGCCGGCGACGCGCGGATAAAATGCGGCGCTGCCGCGGGCGTCGCTGGCGTAGTCCAGCCCGGCTTCGTCGTAGACTTCCAGGCTGTTGGCATTGGCCTGCCAGCCCGCTGCGCCGGCGGTGGGCGCGGGCACGCCGAAGATACGCTGAAACTCACGCCGCGCGCGGCCGAATTCTTCTCGCACGTCATGCAGCGACATGCCCGCCAATCCGTCTTGCCAACGCACGTGATCGTAACAATGAATGCCGACCTCGTGTCCGGCATCGCGAACGCTGCGCAGCAGTGCTTCGTGACGTCGACCAATGTGCGGCCCCGGCCACAGCACACCATTCAGCAGTGTGCGTATTCCATACGTGCTGAGCACACTGGTGCGCACGACCTTGCCGAAGAACCCGGGCCGGAACACCCGCCGCAACGCGCGCCCGGTGTTGTCGGGACCGAGTGCGAACAGAAAGGTCGCGCGGATGCCGAGTTCGGCGAACAGCTCCAGCAGCTGCGGCACACCCAGGCGCGTGCCGCGCTCGGTGTCGACATCGACCTTGATGGCCAGCAGCGTGTCGGTCGTCAAACGTTGCGGCCTCCCGGCAACAGCGTCGGACCGGCGAGATGGTAGTCCAGCGTCAGGCGCATCGCGGTTTCAAAATCAGTCTTCGGTTCCCAACCCAGGTACGTCTTGGCATTCTTGATCGACGGCACGCGCGTCATGATGTCCTGATAGCCCTTGCCGTAATATTCCATGGAACTGACATCGACCAAGCGTACTTTCTCGGCAGCGTCCTTGTAGGCCGGATAAGTCTTCGCCAGCTTGACCAGCATTTCCGCCAAAGCACGCACCGACAGATCATTCTTGGGATTGCCGATGTTGAAGATGCGGCCATCGGCACAGCCATCCTTGTTCTCGATGATGCGCAGCAGCGCGTCGATGCCGTCATCGATGTAAGTGAAACTGCGCCGCTGACTGCCGCCATCCACCAGCTGGATATCCTTGCCGTGCAGAATATTGCTGATGAACTGCGTCAGCACGCGCGAGCTGCCTTCCTTGGGCTCGAGAATGTTGTCGAGCTTGGGACCGATCCAGTTGAAGGGCCGGAACAGCGTGAAGCGGAAACCCTGCTGCTGGGCATAGGCGAAGATCACGCGGTCCATGAGCTGCTTCGAGCAGGAGTAGATCCAGCGCTGCTTGTTGATCGGGCCCAGCACCAGATTGGAATTTTCCTCGTCGAACTCAGCGTCGCTGCTCATGCCGTACACTTCGGACGTCGAGGGAAACAGCACGCGTTTGTTGTAACGTACGCACTGCCGCACGATGTGCAGATTGGCCTCGAAATCCAGCTCGAAAACGCGCAGCGGGTCGGTGACATACATCGCGGGCGTCGCGATCGCCACCAGCGGCAGCACCACATCGCACTTCTTGACATGGTATTCGATCCACTCGCGGTTGATGGTGATGTCACCCTCAACGAAATGAAAGCGCGGATGCGTGAGCGAGTCGCCGAGCTTGCCACTGTCCATGTCCATGCCATAGACCTCCCAGTCCTTGTCGCGCAGGATGGTTTCAGTGAGGCTGCTGCCGATGAAGCCGTTCACACCCAGAATCAGAATTTTCAGTGCCATGGTATTACCTCGCTTGATGTCCGCTGCGGCCGGCGCGTGGTAGCGCGTCAGCCAGTGTTTGGCCTGTCCGCAGGCCGTGTTGATCGTGCGGCGCGCCTTGTTCAGCGACGCCCTCCCATTGCCACGTTTGTATCTCGACGCAACCCTGGCCCGCCGCGACGCACAGGGGTTGTTCCGACAGTACGACACCGGCCGGACCGCTCGGCGCGTCATGCGCTACGGCCCACCAGATGGACAAGCGCCGGCCCGCCACGTCGGTGAAAGCGCCGGGATAAGGATGGGTGACGGCGCGGATCAGATTGAAAATTGTCTGCGCAGAACTGCCCCAATCGATGCGTCCGTCTTCCGGACGGCGGCCACCGAAGTAGCTGGCCTGTGTTTCGTCCTGAATCTGACGCGGCGCACACCCGGCCAGCAGATTGTCGAGTTGGCGCGCGAGCACTGCGCGCGCTGCCGCGACGATGTGCGGATACAGATCGCGCACGCTGTCGGTCGGTCCGATCGGCACGGCCTGCTGATCGACGATGTCGCCGGCATCGGCGCGCGCCACCATGTGATGCAGCGTCACGCCGGTTTCCTGCTCACCTTTGACGATCGCCCAGTTGACCGGTGCGCGGCCGCGGTACTTGGGCAGCAGCGAGCCGTGCATGTTGAAAGCACCGAGGCGCGCGCTATTCAGAATATCGGTGGCGATCATATGCCGATAATAGAACGAGAAGATCAGATCGGGATGCAGCGCGGTGATGTGCGCGCGCCATTGCGGCGTGTTGATGGATTCGGGTGTGTGCACCGGGATGCCGTGCGCCGTGGCCAGCTCGGCCACTGAACGAAACCAACACTGCTCACCCGGATCGTCTGCGTGCGTGAACACCGCGAGCACACGCACAGCGCGGCTCAGCAGCTCCTCAAGACACGCATAACCAACATCCTGGTAGGCGAATACCAGCACGCCGGGCTTTGACAACGCCTCAATCATCGAGTTGCTCCAGCACGGCTCGGATCAGGTAATTGGGCCGCTGTCGCACCTGTTGGTGAATCCGCCCCACGTATTCACCGATTACACCCATGCCGAAAATGATGATGCCGGCCAGAAAGAACAGGATCGCGAACAGCGTGAACAGGCCTTCCGCCTCGGGGCCTATTATCAGGCGGCGGATGAACAAGAAGATCACGAACAACAGGCTGAGCACCGAGATCAGCATGCCGGCCATGGTGAACAGTTGCAGCGGCACCAGCGTGAAGCCGGTCATCAGGTCGAAGTTCAGGCGGATCAGATCATAAATGCGGTACTTCGAAGTCCCCGCGAGACGCGGCGCATGCGCCACCTCAACCTCGGTGGGATTGCTGGCGAAGCTCATCGCCAGCGCCGGAATGAAGGTCGAACTTTCATGCGTCGCCGCGATGACATCGACGATATCGCGGCGATAGGCGCGCAGCATGCAGCCCTGATCGCGCATGCGGATACGGGTGGTCTTTTCGCGGACGCCGTTGATCACGCGTGACGCATAACGCCGGAAGATGTTGTCCTGGCGCTGGGCACGATAGCCGCCGACCACATCATGGCCGGCGTCGATCGCGGCCAACAGTTTGGGAATCTCCTCGGGCGGATTCTGCAGATCGGCGTCGAGCGTCACGATGACATCGCCGCGCACGCGCTCGAAAGCGGCCATGATGGCCTGATGCTGACCGTAATTGGCATTGAAATCGATGACACGCACCTGACGCGGCCGCGCGGCAAAAAATTCCGCCAACAATACCCGTGAGCGGTCGCGACTGCCGTCGTTGGTGAATAGAATTTCGTAGCTCCGCTCCTGCGCGTCGAGCACGGCGGTGAGGCGCCGAAACAGCGTGTCGAGGTTGGCCTCCTCGTTGTACACCGGTATGACGATGCTGAGTGTGGGACGCATGGCTTAGGCTCGCCCGAACAGATCGGCCATCGCGGCAATCACGCGGTCCTGATCGGCATCGCTCAACCCGGGGAACAGCGGCAGGCTGACGATGCACTCGCCGATATGTTCGGCGTTGGGAAAATCGCCAAGCTTGAATCCATAGTGTTCGCGGTAATACGGATAGAGATGCACGGCGCGGTAATGCAGACCGGTGCCGATGTTACGCTCCTTCAGGCCGGCCATGAAGCCATCGCGGTCCATGCCGGCGGCTGCGGCATTGATCAGCGGCGAATACAGATGCCAGGCGTGGCGGTGCGCAAACGCAGGCGCGGCGGGCAACTGCAGTTGCGGCCAGCCGGCCAGACCTTGCTGGTAACGCAGTGCCAGTTCGGTACGCCGCTTGATAAAGCCATCCAGCTCGGTCAGCTGATGGATACCGAGCGCGGCCTGCATGTCCATCATGTTGTACTTCAGACCCGGCAGGATGATTTCGTAGTGCTGATTGCCGGCCTTGCCGAAGCGGTTCCAGGCCTCGCGGTCCATGCCGTGAAAACGCAGCAGCGCGACGCGCTCAGCGAGTGCTGTATCGCGAGTGGTGATGCAACCACCCTCGCCCGTGGTCATGTTCTTGTTGGGATGAAAGCTGAACACCTGCGTGTCGCCGAAGCTGCCGATGCGCCGCCCCTTGTATTCGGTGCCGATGGCGTGGGCCGCGTCCTCGATGACGCGCAAGCCATGTTGTTCGGCCAGCGCATACAAAGGATCGAGATCCACCGGCAGGCCGGCGAAGTGCACCGGCATGATGGCGCGCGTGCGCGGCGTGATGGCGTCGGCCAATTGCGCGACGTCGATATTGAAGGTGCGCGCATCGACATCCACCAGCACCGGCCGTCCACCGGCCAGCACGATGGTGTTGAGCGTGGCGGCGAAGGTCAGCGGCGTGGTGATGACTTCATCGCCGGGCTGCAAGTCCAGCGCCAGCAGCGCCAGGTGCAGACCCGCCGTTGCCGAGGACAAGGCCAGCACATGCGGCGCGCCCAGATAGGCCGCCAGATCCTGCTCGAAGCGTTTGACGCGCGGGCCGGTGGTGATCCAGCCCGATTCCAGACAGGCCACTACTTCATCGATGGCGGCGCGGCTCAGCGTCGGACGCGAGAATGGCAGGAAGTCATCGCTCATGTGCGCGCCACCAGGGCCACACCCGCGATGATCACCAGAATGCCGAGCATGCGGATCGGCGACAGCGCCTCGTCGAACAGATAATAGGCGGCGATGGCGTTGACGATGTAACCGATGCTGAGCATCGGATACGCAAAACTCACATCAACGCGCGACAGCACCACCAGCCAGACCAGCACGCTGACCACATAAAAGAACAGGCCGGTGAGCACATAAGGATTGGCCGCGACCTGCATGCCCATGGGCATGGCCTGATCCCAGTCCATGTGAACCGGACCGATCTGACGCATGCCCTGCTTGAGCAGTAGTTGCGCGGCGGCGTTCAGCAGGACGCCGAGCAGAATCATTGGGAACATTGTCATGGCGGTGAAGGCTCGTTGGACAGGAGCACATGATACTTGTCCCCGGCCAAAAAGTAATAACGATCGCCGGCCTGACGGCGTAATTCCGCCAGCGAATCGGTGTTGGCGAGTACAAACACCCGCCGCGGACCCTTCCACAAGGCCCACAGGGCCGGCGAATCCAGCATCCACGCGCGGGTATCCTGATGGGCCGCGCCGAAGGTCAGTTCGTTGGTCCAGTCGACGATGGTGATGCGGCGCAGCAGGTAGAGGGGCAGATCCTGGTAATAGGTTGAAAAAGACACCACCACGTCGTCATCGCGCAGCTGCGGTTTGAGCGTCAGCGCCAGTCCTCGCACGGTATATTTTTCATCCATGCGGCTCATCGCGTAACTGAAACACTGGTGAATGAGCAGAGTGCTCGCCATCACCACTGCCAGCACCCGGACACGGCCAGGGACACGCACGACTGCCAACGCCGCCAGCATGCCGACCGCGAAGGCCCCTGCCATGATCCACAGCGCCGGCTCCATCAGTCGCTGCAGTTCCTGCACACCCGCGCTGTGCCACACTCCGCTCGCCATCAGCAGGAAGGTCACCGCAGCACTCAGATTGACGAGCGCCAAGCACAGCAAGCCGCGGCGCCAACCTGCCGCGGCGGTGTCCACATTGGCCAGATAACGCCCGATTAATAGCGCCAGCGGTGGAAACACCGGCAGGATATAAGGCACCAGCTTGGAATGCGACAGCGAGAAGAAACTGAACACCACCACGAACCACACCAGCAGAAACAGCGTTTCCTTGTGCTCGCGCCGACGCGTCCAAAGCTTAGACGCACTCTGAAGCAGGGCCTGTGGCAGGAACAACGTCCAGGGGAAGAAGCCGAGCAGCAGGATAGGGATGAAGAACCAGTTGGGCTGGAAACGTTCCTCGACATCGGTCAGATAGCGCAGGAAATGCTGCTGCACAAAATAAAAATACGGGAACTCCGGATTGACCGCGCTGACCCACACATGCCAGGGCGCAGCGATCAGCAGGAACACCAGCACACCCGACGGCAGATACATGGACAGCAGCAGACGCCACTCGCCCAGCAACACGATCCAGACCGCGACCACCATGCCCGGCAGCACGAAACCGATCAGGCCTTTGGTGAGTGTGGCCAGCGCCATCAGTGCGTAGGCGGCCCAGAACCAGTAGCGGCGTCGCGCACCCAGCGGGGTGCGGATCCCTTGCACAAGGGCCAGCATGGCACTGCTCAACAAGGTGGTGAGGGCCAGATCAAGGATCACGGCCCGGCCGAGGAAAAAGTACAACAGGCTGGTCGCCAGCACACCCGTCGCCGCCAGTCCGGTGCCGCGCCCATACCAAGCCCGCCCGGCGGCGTAGACCGCGAGACCGCCGAACAGAGAGAACAGCACCGGCCACAGGCGCGCACTCCACTCGCTCAGCCCGAACAGCCGCAGCGCACCGGCCTGCAACCAATAGAACAAAGGCGGCTTCTCGAAATACTTCACGCCGTTCAGGTGCGGGGTGAGGAAATCGCCGCTCAGCAGCATCTCACGCGGAATCTCGGTATAACGCCCCTCGTCGGGCTGCCACAAGGCCCTGTTACTGAGCATCGTCCCGTAACACAGCGCGAACAGCAGTGTGATCAGCAGCAGATCGCGCCACACGCCATGGCGCGGCGCCGGGCTTTGGGCAATATCGTTGTCGGGGAAATCCACGGAGACGTGTTCGGATAATTGAAACAATCTTGCTGTGACGCAGAACCAATGACGGGTCCTGTCATGATGAACGGCAGGGAAAGTCTCCCATCCGCACCTGCTAACCCTTCCCTGCTACGCCGAGTCGCGGCGCCGGATCAGCACGGCAACTGGCTTGGGGCGCACATTTTGCTATATCGCGTGGTTTTTTGATAGTGCCGCCGACAAAAGCCGCCATGACATTGAATTGACGTGCCGACACCCGCCCCGTACAATTTCGCGCCTCAGGGCGATTAGCTCAGTGGTAGAGCACTGCCTTCACACGGCAGGGGTCAGTGGTTCGAACCCACTATCGCCCACCATAAATAAAGCACTTTGCGGCACCGAAACAGAATATTTTTTCGGCATTTGCTCCAAATTGCTCCAACGACGACGTCCCCGCCGGTTTTTCTCGTTATATCCCTCGTCATCACAACGAGGAATGCTCAGTACCCCGTTGAGAAAAGCTGGCGGCCACACCAGACCGCATCTAAATCGACAGCGTTCCGCTCCGGTCCGTGCGAACGCTGCAACACCGTGGTTTCCAGGTCTGGCGGAGCAATCCACCGGCTGATACCCTGCCCTCACCATGACCGGCGTCGCCACCGATTCACCACCCTGCCCGCGCAGCCGTTGGCTCAGGCTGGGTGCCGTCCCCGTGCTGCTTGTCGCCATCCTGTTTCTGGACAGCGAAGGATTGGCCGCCCGCTACAGCCATGGCCAATTGCTCGCCAACCTGCTCACGCTGGCATTCTTCTTCTGGGTACTGCGCGGTTCCAATCCTCGCTTGCGCCGGCTGATGCTCATCGGCGTCGCCGTGGCCGGCGTCGGCGAAGTGAGCTTCTCCCTGCTCATCGGCATGTACGAATACCGCCTGCACAATGTGCCGCTCTATGTACCGCCCGGTCACGCCATCCTCTACGCCGCCGTGTTTCAGTTCATCCGTGAACCGTGGGTGCGACGCCATGCCCGACAGGTGACGCTTATCTGTTACGCGCTCGGCGCGGCGTTCAGTATCGGCTGGCTGCTGGTTTATAACGATGTGTACGGCTGCATCTGCTTCGGCGTGTTCTCGGCGCTGATCTTCTACAAGCGTGAGTCACGGCTGTTTTTTGTTGCCATGTATCTGCTGGTGGCTTATCTGGAAGTGATCGGGACATACTTGCACTGCTGGTCGTGGCCGCCCTGTTTATTGAATAAATGGCCGGTCATTGCCAGCGCCAATCCACCCAGCGGCATTTCAGTTTTTTACATGGGCTTCGATATCGCCTGCCTGGGATTTTATAAGTTGTCGATACCGCAGCTGCGCAGTCGTTACCGTCGGATCATGGCATTGAGCAAAGCGCGCGACGACGTCGGGAGCGGGGTGCTTGTCACGGTCCGTTAACGTAGGGTGCGCTTGCTAAGAATCAACTTCTGATTTTTCTTCACGCGGAAATCGTCCACCTCAACCGGCGGACAGCAGCGGGGTGAGTATGCCGCGCAGACGTCGCGTCACGCTGCCGCGATCGGTCTGCACGGTCAGCACATCGAAGTTCTGAGCGGAACTGCACACACGCGTAATGCGGTTCAAGCCGAATTTCGCCTCCGGACCGCCGATGATCACCAGTTCCGAGTTCCACTCGGCGACCAGCTTCGGCACTGCCCGGTCGAGGCGTCCGACCACCACTTCGATACGCGCCTGGCCCGCGCCCTGACGTTCCAGCAACAGGGCGATGCGCTGTTGCGCGGCCCGTACCATGGCAGCCTTGACCTGATAGCTGCTGACCACCGGAAACTGGTCGGCCTCGTAGCCGCCGTTGTAATCGACCACATGCAGCACGGTGAATTCGGACTGGCTGAGGCGCGCGATCTGTGCGGCGCGGCGTAATACCGCGGCATCGTTGGCGTCCATATCCACGACAGCGAGAATGCGTTTATACGGCAACATGGTTGACTCCTCAGGCGGATCCCAACGCGGGCAATGGCAGGGTTTCGTTCCAATCCGGCACGGTGTGGCGCAATGGCGCCGCCTCAACGGACGCCTGTGCGCACTCGCGGAAGATACGCCGGGTGCAACGCTGGCAGATCGCGCCATCGAGACGGCGATACAGCGCCGTCAGCGCATCGGTCTTGGAAGTGAAGACATTCTCGGCGCCGATTTCGTGCAGATAATCGCCGCGCGTCAACAGATCCAACACCACCGGCTTGGTGCGGATCAGGTACAGGCCACCGCCCTGCGCGCGGCGCCGGATCGCCTCGTTGACCAGGAAGTCCGCGCCGGCGATATCGATGAAATTGACGCCGGACATGACGATGGCGAGATGCTTCTGCCGAGGATCGGCGGCCTGCATCGCACGCAGAGTTTCGCGCACATGATTGACGGCACCGAAGAACAACGAGCCATCGATGCGCACGATCTTGAGCTGCGGACATTCCGGCAACGACGGATCGGTGTTGAATGCGCGCTTGGGTAGCCGTGCATCCGGCACCCGCGCCACGATCGCCGGCCGCGAGGTGCGGTTCAGATACACCACCAGCGACAGCATCACGCCGAGCATGATGGCGAACTCAAGTTCCAGAAACAGCGTCGCCAGGAAGGTGGTCACCAGCACGCCTGTCTCCGCACGGCTGGCCTTGATGATCTTCCGGATGTGATGGGTATCGATCAGTCCGCGCGCCACCAGGAACAGAATGCCGGCCATGGCCGCGTTGGGCAGATAGGCGACCAGGCGCGCGACCAGCAGCACGATCACCATCAGCATGCTGCCGGCGAACACCGCGGCCAGCGGCGTCTTGGCGCCGGCCTCGTAGTTCAGGCCGCTGCGGTTGAACGAGCCGGTGGCGACATAACCGGAGAAAAAACTGCCGAGCAAATTCGACAAGCCTTGACCGATGAATTCCTGATTGCCGTCGATCTCCTGGCCGACGCGCAGCGCCAGTGCGCGGGCAATCGACACCGCCTCGGTGAGGGCGAACAGCGTGACGGCGAGTACCGCCGGCGCGAGCTGCTTGAGCGTTGTGAGACTGAGGTCAGGCGCTGACAGTGGCGGCAGCGACGAGGGCAGTGCGCCGACGAACTTGATGCCGGTGACCGACGCACCGAACAGCAGATTCAGCAGTGCCGCCGCCACGCCGCCCGCCAGCATGGCCGCGATCATGTAGGGAATGCGCGGCACCCAACGCTTCACCGCGATGCCGGTCAACAGCGTCGCCAGACCGACCGCAGTGATATAAGGGTTGATGTCATGGAAGCGCGTGAACAGTGCCAGGATCATCTCGTGGAAATGGCTGCCGCGCGCGATGTCCAGGCCGAAGAAATTCTTCAGTTGGTTGGCCGCGATCAGCAGCGCCGCGCCGGAGGTGAAGCCGATTACCACCGAATGCGAAATGAAGTTCACCAGACTGCCGAGCCGCGCCAGCCCCATGCCGAACTGGATCACGCCGACCATAAAAGTCAGCGTCAACGCCAAGCGCACATAATCGGCGCTGCCCGGTTCGGCGAGGGCGCTCAAGGCCGAGAACAGCACCATCGAGGCCGCCGTGGTCGGGCCAGACACCAGCAACCAGGAAGAACCGAACAGCGCGGCGATGATCGCCGGTACCATGCCGGCATACAGACCGTACTGCGGCGGCATGCCCGCGATGGTGGCGAAGGCCACACCCTGCGGCAGCACGGCGATGGCGCCGGTCAGACCGGCGATCAGATCGGCGCGCATGGTGTCGCGATTGACACGTTCACGCCAAAGCAGAAAGGGCAGAAAGCGATGGAACCACGGCGGGTTGCCCACGGCGGCCGATGTCAACATGGGCGTCTATACGGCTGGCAGGGTGAACGGTACAACATGTCGCGCGCGTTCCTCAGGATGAGTCGAAATGACTCAGCACCCGGGGCTCCGGGCACGCCGTGCGCAAGCGCACGAGCGTAATCAGAGTAGCGGACGGTACGTCAAGCTAATGTCAATTCAATGTCAAATTTAGGTTAAATTGCCGGAGAAGCCGCGATGTCATTCAGGTTATGTCAGTCGGATTTTTTCGTTCTCGGGGAACAGCAGCTGGCTGCACGTACCGCGGCCAGGCTCGCTGTCGAGCTCAATTGACCAGCCGTAGCGATCGCAGATGCGCTTGACCAGCGACAGGCCGATGCCGGCGCCGCGGCTCTGTTCACCTTTATAGTGACGTTGGAAGGCCAGCGCCAGCTCCGCCTCCTGCATGCCGGAGCCGGTGTCCTCGATGCTGATCCGGTCGGCCAGCAGGCGGATGTGGATGGCGCCTTCATGGGTATAAGAATAGGCGTTGCGGATCAGGTTGCCGAGCACGATAGCCAGCACCGGACGCGCCACCCGCAACTGCGGCTGCGCCAGGACCTCGATGTCCACGCTGACCGGCTTGGCCATGAGCAGATGGGCGTGTTTGTCGACCACGTCGCGGAGCACCTCTTCCACAGCGCAGGCCTCATCGGCGCGCACATCCGATTGTTGCTCGCGCGCCAGCACCAGCAAGGCCGCCGTCAACTCGCTCATATCATGCGCGGCGCGTGCAATGCGCGCCACGCGGCCCTGCAGCGCAGGCGTCAGTTCAGGATTGCCGAGCAACACCTCGGCGGCGCCGTTGATGACGGTGAGCGGCGTGCGCAGTTCGTGACTGACGTCGGCGGTGAATTCACGTTCGCGTTCGACAAAGGCCTGCAAGCGGGTGAGGTAACTTTCGAAGGCGCGCGCCAGATCGCCGAGTTCGTCCTGGGGAAAGTCCTGCGCCAGCGGTGTCGGCTGGTCGAGCAGGCCGAGCCCAGTAACGCGCTGCGCGAGTTCCGTCACCGGCGAGATCACCCGGCCCGCCAGCCAGACGCCGCCGGCTGCCGACAACAGCGACATGACGATCACACCAAAGGCCAGGATGGCGATGAAGTAGACTTCACGGCGCTGCAACAGCGTTTCGTCATAGAGCATGTAGAAGCGTGAGCCGGCGTGATCCTGCACCACCACGCGATACGGTTTGTCGTCCAGTTGCAGATGCTGCCAACCGGGACTCAGGCCGGCGAGCGCCTTCGGCAGATCGTCGCTGCCCGGCGCAATGTAACCGCGCAGGGTGGCGGCCGCCGGCGGCAGCGAATGCGGATTGCGGTCGCGGCGACTCATGTAGTCCTGGAGTTCGGCGGTCAACGCCTCGTCGACCATGTGCTTTTCCAGGTCCTCGATGGCCAGATACAAACCGCCGGACAACAGCAGACTGACCAGACCGCCGAACAGCGCGAAGGACAGGCCGCCGCGAAAGCGCAGACTACGCCGGAAGCGCATCCGGATCAGCCAGTTGATACCCCATGCCGCGCACCGTGCGCAGCAGCGGCTGCTCAAAGGGCTTGTCGATGGCGTTGCGCAGCAGGTGCATGTGGGCGCGCAGCGCATCGCTGTCCGGCGGCGTATCGCCCCACACCAGACGCTCGATCTCAGCGCGCGGCACGACGCGCGGCGACTCGCGCATCAGCAGTTCGAGAATCTTCAGCTGAATCGGCGGCAGTTCGATGCCGCGACCGGCACGCCGCAGACGCACAATGTCCGGCTCGTAGACCAGATCGGCGATACACAAACGGTGCTGCACCTGCTCACCGCGCGCGCGCCGCACCAGCGCGGTGATACGCGCCTCCAGTTCCTGCAAGGCGAAGGGCTTGATCAGATAATCGTCGGCGCCGCTGGAGAAACCCTTGAGCTTGTCCTGCAGCGTGTCGCGCGCGGTGAGCATCAGCACCGGCACATCCTTGCCCGCTTCGCGCAGCCGCGCGCACACCTCGATCCCGTCAAATCCCGGCAGCATCAGGTCGAGAATGATCGCATCGTGATGCTGTTCAGTCGCGAGCCGCAGGCCATTCCAGGCATCGTAGGCGACATCGACGCTATGACCGCGCGTCTCCAGGAAATCGCACAGATTAGCGACCAGATCGGGATTATCTTCGATGACCAGTATGTGCATGAGAATTATCGTGGTGCGTCATGGGTCGGCTGCGCGGCATCGCTAGTATATACTCACGCTGTAAATATTATTCAGGCACTGCGGGTGCATCATCGAGTTCCTTCCACAAACACTTCCCGCCGCTGGCCTTGTCGATGCCGGCCAGCCGCGCTGCATGCGCCTGCAATTCGGCGGCATCCGCGACAATAATCTTGAGCGGCGGACGCGCGCCATCAAGGCGTCGTACGCCGATATTCTGCTGCCGCGTCGCACCGGCGATGCCGTCCAGCGACAGCGTGGCCTGACCGCCGGTCATCGCCAGATAAACGTCGGCGAGAATCTCGGCGTCGAGCAGTGCGCCGTGCAACTGGCGCTGCGAGTTGTCGATGCCGTAGCGCTTGCACAAGGCATCCAGGTTGTTCTTCTGTCCGGAATGCAGTTGCCGCGCCAGGGCCAGCGTGTCGATGACACTGCAATGATCGGCGATCTTGCCCCAGCCGCCCTCGAGCCGGGCCAGTTCGGAATTGAGGAAGCCGACATCGAAAGGCGCGTTGTGAATGATCAGCTCGGCGCCCTTGATGAAGTCCATGAAGTCCGCCGCGACATCGGCGAAGCGCGGCTTGTCGGCCAGGAACTCCGTGGTGATGCCGTGCACCTCCACCGCACCCGGATCGATGTCGCGGTCCGGTTGCAGGTATTGATGAAAGCGGTTCTCAGTCGTCCGCCGATTGACCAGTTCAACACAACCGATCTCGATGATGCGATGACCCTGCGCCGGCTCCAGGCCGGTGGTTTCAGTGTCCAGAACGATTTGACGCATTGTTGACCTCGTATGTTTGCAGTTCTCAGTTCTTGCTCATCTCATCTATGCCCCGATTCGCCAGCGCATCCACCCGCTCATTCTCCTCGTGCCCGGTGTGTCCGCGCACCCAGTGCCATTCGACCTGATGACGCGCCACCACCGCATCGAGGCGGCGCCACAGGTCTTCGTTCTTGACCGGTTTCTTGTCGGCGGTTTTCCAGCCGCGCCGTTTCCAGTTGGCCAACCATTCCGTGATGCCTTTGAGCACGTATTTCGAATCGGTGGTGAGCACCACTTTACAAGGACGCGTCAGACTTTCCAGAGCCACAATGGCGGCCATCATCTCCATTCGGTTGTTGGTGGTGGCGGCCTCGCCGCCGTGCAAGGTCTTCTCGCGACCGCTGTGACGCAGCAGCACGCCCCAGCCACCGGGACCGGGATTGCCGCGGCAGGCGCCGTCGGTGAATATTTCCACTTCATCGCTCACGTCGCAAACTCCGTTGTGTGGGTTCAGCCAGACCGGCCGCCACCAGACTGCGGCGCGGCCGCCAGCGCGGCTTGATCGGCGTGAGCGTGGCGACGCGTTTGCGTCCGACCAACACCGTGACCGCGCCGAGCAGCGGCCACCAGCGCGCGCCGAGACGTTCCAGAAATTGCAGACGCTGCAACATCGGCTCATGCCGCAAGGGCGGACGAAAAAAAATACTCTGCGACAACACGACATCGAAACCCAGCAGTGCCAACCAATCCTTGATGCGCGTCGCAGTGAAGAAGCGGCCATTCCACGGCGCGCGCTGGCGGCGCCGCAACCACAGACGCGCGAGGCCCCACAGACTGATGGGATTGAACACCACGATCACCACATGCCCCTCGGGCACCAGCACCCGCTCGACCTCACGCAGCACATCATGCGGCCTGTCGTTGAATTCCAACG
>JBGPWJ010000293.1:0-2757 GCA_041492115.1 Gammaproteobacteria bacterium | reverse complement strand
CCAGTTCAGCGTCGGTGACGGGTTTGGAGAGGCCGAGCATTTTTCCGAGCCGGCCGAGCAGGGTGTATTCCTGCTCGTAGACACGGCGCATGGGTTCCAGTTTGTGGATGGGCGTGTACTTGGGATCGCCGGTCTCCGTGTAGAAAAGACAGGCTTCCGCACACAGGCCGCAGTGCACGCAACTATTGAAATAGCTGGCGATGGGTGCGTCGATCATCTCTTTCAGGACTTGGACGCCTTTTTCCAATGATGCGCTCATACCGATACTCCTTTGTGCGCGTTGGCGTGCCCGTTGTACCAGCGCGAGCTAAACAGCGTGAAGGCATGGAACAATTTTGTGAAGGGTAGAATCACCAACAGGATTTCCACGCTGAGTACATGCAGTGCCAGCATGGTGGTGTAGGGCACCAGCATGTGTTTCACCGCCATGTAGCCGGTCAATACCGGCAAGAAAGTCACCAGCCAGGTAAAGTAATCCTCGAAGGTGGATAGGAAACGCTTGACCGGTTTGTTGATGCGGTCCGCCAGCACGACCACCATGGTTGCCAGGGTTATGACTGTCGCCATGTCCACGACCTGGGAAGGCAGCGCCGGCCAGGAGATACCGACCAGGCTCTCGAAGAGTTTGATGTGCGGCGCGAACAGGAATACGACAATCGCCAAGCCAATATGGAAGATATACCCGCCGATGTAGCTGACGGGGGAGCGTTTCATCATGCCCGGCGGCGGCAGTGAGCGGCGGAATATCGTATGAAAACCCGAAGCACCCGATGCATGGCGTGGTGCGGACAGGTCTTTTTTCCGCCCCAAACTGTAGATTTCCACCAGCCGCCAGATAACGCCGACCAGGAAAATAGCGATGGCGATGTTCAGGCCGGGACCGCGCACCCATGTCAGAAATTGCATGTCGTTCATGTTATTTCTCCAGATCGGCCAAGGTGGCGGTTTTATGTTTCGACTTCGCGGCACCCTTCTTGGCCCGATTGGCGACGGCTACCGCGACGCCGGCTACCGCGCCGATTGCCGCCGCGGCGGTAACGACTTTGATAGGTTCTGCCGGCATGGACAGGGCCGTGTAAAAACTGCCCGCGTCCCAGAAATCCGGCTCCGAGCAACCGAGGCAACCGTGACCGGATTCAATTGGGAAGCTCACGCCCTGATTCCACTTCACCGTGGCGCAGGCGTTGTGCGTGGTCGGACCCTTGCAGCCGAGTTCGAACAGGCACCAGCCGTTGCGCGCGCCTTCGTCGTCGAAGGTCTTGGCGAACTTGCCCTGATCGTAGAACGGCCGCCGGTAGCAGCGGTCGTGTATGGTGTCGCCGAAGAACGCCAGCGGCCGGCCCTTGTCGTCGAGATCCGGAATCGTGCCGAAGGTCAGGTAATGCGTCAGCACGCCGGTGATGACCACCGGAATCGGCGGGCAGCCCGGCACGTTGATGATAGGTTTGTCCTTGATGATGTCGGACACAGGTACCGCGCCGGTCGGATTCGGGTTGGCGTGCGGAATGCCGCCGAATGCGGCGCAACTGCCGACGGCGACAATCGCCGCTGCACCTTTGGCGGCTTCCTGCAGCATGTCGAGATTGGTGCGGCCGGCGATGGTTGAATACACGCCGCCATCCTTGAGTGGAATGGAGCCATCGACGATCAGCAGGTACTTGCCTTCGAACTCCTTCATGGCGGCTTCGCGCGCGGATTCGGCGGCTGTGCCGGAGGCGGCCATCAGGGTGTGATGATAATCGAGCGAGATGGCGCCGAGGATCAGGCTTTCCACCGTCGGTGAATGCGATCGCGTCAGCGATTCAGAACAGCCGGTACATTCCTGGAACGACAGCCAGATCACCGACGGCCGCTTGGCCTTGGCGAGTGCGTCGGCCACGGCGCTGATCATGGTCGGCGGCAAGGCCATCAAGGACGCGGTGGCCGCGCAGAACTTCAGGAATGATCGGCGCGACACGCCCTGGCGACGCAGCGTTTCGAGCAAGGTCATATCGTTAGGCATGGATGTTCTCCTGTCGTCAGCAGCAATTCATAAAACCCTATAAAGAATGTCCACTCTCTCCGCGAGAAAAACTGCCGTAGGGGCGGGTCTGAGACCCGCCCCTACAGTTGGTGAGCTACCGTTCATCTCTCACCCCTTTGAAAAAGTGGCCAAGCGTTCATTCAGCAGATCCAACCCCTCGCGGATATCGTCGCGCTGAGTCTTGAGCAGTTGCGGGATCTCGGTAACCTCGAGGAATTCGGCCAGCACCTGCTCATGCGTGTTGTAATGAGTCACCCACCAGACGCCGCGGATCGCGGTTTCGCGGATGCGGGTCGGACCCAGTGCATTGACCTCGGCGCTGACCTCACCCTCGCCGAGCGTGGCGTGCAGTTGTTCATATTCGCCGGGCGCCAGCGGCAGACCGCGCAGATCGATGGCATTGCCGTGGCCGCTCTCAAGCAGGGTCTCCAGCATGCCGGTGAGTTCATAGAGGATGGCGTTGACACCGGCGCCAAGACCCTCGGTCGGTTCATTGCGTACTACGATGCTGATGTCATGCAGACGCGTCATTGCCAACTCCTTATCAGATCGCGTGCCAGATCGCAGACTTTGGGGATGGCCGCGGCCACTGGTTCGCTTGGGTGATCGCCCCAGTCGATATCACGCGGTTGAATGCCGATCAGTGCACGGCGCTGTGGCAGACGTTCGGTGAGGCGGGCGATGATCATCAGGTCGATCAGGCCGACTTCGTGGACGCTGCGCTTGTTGTTGCT
>JBGPWJ010000175.1:0-5757 GCA_041492115.1 Gammaproteobacteria bacterium | reverse complement strand
GGTTTGCCCGTTGCCGTGTTGCCGTTATGGCAACTCGCGCAGCTCCCGCTCACACCACTGTGATCAAAATGTGAGGGCGACCACGCCACGGTGGTATGACAATCCGCGCACGCCGCCACGGTTACGATGTGGGTTGTTGGTTTTCCAGCAGCCGTCTTGCCATTGTGACAACTGGAGCAACTGACGGTCGTGCTGCTATGATCGAAGCGTGTCGGCGCCCACGCGCCGCTGGTGTGACAGTCACCGCAGGCGTTGCTGCTCGACAGATGATTGGCCGGTTTGGTGCTCGCAGCAACCGGGCTGCCGGCCACGTGGCAGCCTTCGCACAACTTGGGCGTTTGCTTGAACACGCCTTTGATGTGGCAGGATTCGCACTTCGCCTGCTCATGTGCACCGATCAGCGGGAAACCGGTTTTATTGTGATCGAAATTTTTACCCGCCGTGGCGGCTATGCTCGGACCGACCAGCGCCATGCACAGCAGCGCTATGCCGACCAGCAGCAATGCGAACCATCCCGACATCGTATTGACGTGCAATTTGTCACTCATGGCCGCGGCCCTCTTGAATCGCTGGTGTCGTCATCCGTTCAGTTGCGGCGCGTCTTAACGCACCATCTCGACCTGTTTGAAATTCGTGGTGTTGTGACATTGCTCGCAGTGCCCGCTGAAACCGCCCTGGTGCACATCGTCACGCGCATGACAATCGTTGCAGGCCGACCCTGTCACGAGCTTCTTGTCGACCGGACGCGTATGACACGCCAGACAGTCAAGACCTTCGTGCTTACCGTCCAGTTTGAAATGCGTGCGGGTGTTGTGATCGAAATTCCAGGCCTTCCAGCTGTTGGGGTTGTGGCACGACGCGCAGTCCTTGCCGAGCCGTGTCTTGTGAGTATCGTCTTTGCTGTGACAGGTCACGCAGTCCAGCGCCGTGTCTTTGTAGGCCAGACTGGCATGGCAGTCCTCGCAGGAGGTCGTGGCATGCGCGCCCAGCAACGGGAAGCGCGTCAGGTCATGCTCGAATTTCACCTGCTTGCCCCAGCCGCTTTCGTTGTGGCAGCGCTGGCAATCGCGTCCTTCTTGGCCACGATGGACATCATTGGTCTTGTGACAGGCATAACAGGCGGTCTCGACCTTCTGTGTGCGCATCGGCCCGGTATGGCATGCCTGACAGGCCGCTTTGACATGCAGACCGCGCAGCGGGTACTTGGTGTCGCGGTCGTGATTGAAGGCGGATTGCGACCATTTGCCGCTGCCGTGGCAGCGCTTGCAGTCCGTGCCGTTGCGCCCCTGATGCACGTCGTCGCGCGCATGACAGTCATTACAGGCCGTCGGCAGTTTCTCTTTTAGCGGATCGCCCTTGTGGCAGGCCGCGCAGGTGGTGGTTTTATGCGCGCCGCTCAGGCTGAAATGCGTATCGCGGTCGTGATCGAACTTGGCTTTCTTCCAGACCTGCGTGGTGTGGCAGCTCGCGCACTTGGCGCCGAACTGGCCGTGATGCACGTCATTACCGGCGTGGCAGGCAACACAATCGGTGGGCGTGGCCTTGTAGCGCTGATTGGGATGGCAACTGTCGCAGGCCACCTCACGGTGCTTGCCGTCCAGCGGATAACGGGTCTTACTGTGATCGAAGCGCGTCTCGCGCCAGTTACGTTCGCTGTGGCAGTCGGCGCAGACCTTGCCGAGCTTGCCGCGGTGCGCGTCATCTTTCTGATGACAGTCCTGGCACTGCTGTGGCGCGGTGCGAAAGGCTGCACCCGGTTTGTGACAGGCGCTGCATTCCACTTTGAGGTGTGCACCATGCAACGCGTAGTCGGTCTGATCGTGAGCGAAGGTTTCCCGGTCCAGCTTCACGATATCCACGCCACGCCCTTTGTGATCGGTGTGGCAGGACTTGCATTCGCGCCCGTCAATGCCCGACGCGCGCCCGTGGTAACCGGTCTTGGCGCGCAGGTCCGCCGCCACATCCTTGTGGCAGGACAGGCACTGCTGATTCTGACTGGCGCGGCTGAACAGCTCATGACATTTCTTGCATTCCGTTTCGAATTTCGCATGTGCCGCGGTGACCGGCCCAGGCATCACCAGCGTCTCCACCTTGCCCGCGCCGGCGGGCGCGACCACCAACAACAGCAGCAGGCCGCATAAGCACCGCACCACTGTCCTGTCGCACCGCATCCGCACCGGCAGCTTCAGTAAATGTGCACGGCGAACACATGCACGATCCCGGCGAGCACCAGCATGAAGAACAGCGGAATGTGCAACACATGCCAGAGTGCGAACAGACGCTCATAGGCGCTGAACTCAGCGACCTGGCGCAGGCAGGAGATATAGGACTCCACCAGTTGGCGCTGGTGGGCAAGGCGTTGCCGGTAGATGCGCGTTTCCCACCCTTGCGCCTTGGCCTGCTGCTTCATCCAGCGAGTCAGGGCACTCACGGCGCGGTGTCGCGCGCGGCGTGCCGCAAATCCCAATATCAGCAACGTGCGCAGCCCTGACAGCACACCGCTATAGGGTCGCATGGCGATATGATGGAATGTCTGCAACTGCTGCACGACACCCGGCACCTGCGACAGCGCGCCCTGCACATCGCCTTCAATGGAGCCACTGCGTGCCTGCAGATCCTCCAGCGTGGCGCGGCTCCCATACAGACCGAAATGGATCTTGGTGTAGACGTAACGACCGATCAGCCCGCTGCCCGCCACAATCAGCATCGAGAACAGGGCCACGTTGCTGTTGGTGGCGCCGAGGTGGAAATTGCAATGAAACAGAATCGCGACCGGGCCGAGCACACCGAGCAGCATGTGCATACGGAACCAATAGCGCAACGCGCCCCAGTTACGCATGAAGTGCGCCTGCTTGCGCACCGGGTAGAGTAGCAACAGCAACATCATCACACCGCCGATGATGCCCAGCGCATAACCCAGGCCCTGGTCCGCGACCGTGTAATCCGCATCGCGCAGCAGCCAGCCACCTATCAGCAGGGCGATGACACTCACCGCAAACAACAGCAGCACCACGGGTCGGCGGCGCGTCGTGCGGCGCTCCGATGTGGCCGTCATCGACGCTTCCGGCACCGCTTGCACAGCAACGCCGCGCGCCGCTTCAGGCAAGGCCATTCCCTGCACCGGCATACTCAACTGTGGATGGCTCACGCTTAACCTCCTACCTGTTCACTGCCCGCAATGCGGGGCCTGCGCAGTTCAGCGCATACCCGTGCGCCGATCTGCGAACCAGGCCCGGTCTGGGCAGATTGGGCGGACTATAAATCAAAAATCAAAAGATGGGAATATATTCCCATTGGTAAATTCACCATTCTGTGAGCCGGTTCACATTCGACCCTCAGGGCAGGGGTATGCTGGCGGCCGCTCTCCGGCAGAATTTCCGCAAGTGCAGGGGCAACGGACCTTAAGGCAGATTACGCGCAGCTTTCTTCACAAGACCGTTCCATAATGATCAATGCCTGACGCACTTCCGCACACATCCCTGCCCCACCGGTTCCGGCGCCTGGCACAAGTGCTCTGCGCCGGGCTGATCCTGGCGGTGCCGTGCACGGGGTTGTCGCAGGTGATGATTCTTCTGCACGGACATCTGGGCAGCAGTATTGACTGGCGCATCAGCGGGTTTACCGGCGTTCTTCAAGACGCCGGCTGGCGCGATGGCGGCGTGATCGACACCGTGCTAAACACAGCGGATCTCAAACCGCTGCATGCCGCCGATCCGGCCGACACGTTCTATGCGCTTGACCTGCCTTCCGAAGCCGCACTGACGGTTCAGGCCGCCCGGCTTGATGCCGCGCTCATACGCATCCTGCCGCAGCATCCCGGCGAAGCGCTGCTGTTCACCGGCTTCTCAGCCGGCGGTGTGGTGGCACGGTTGTACATGGTGCGTCACCCGAGCCTGCCGGTACGCGTGCTCTGCACGATCGCCAGCCCGCATCTCGGCACCGAAAGCGCCGAGATCGCTCTGCTGGCGGCAGAGAGTCCCTTGTCGGAATATGCGGCGCAGTTTGGCGCCGACTTCATCAATCACTCGCAGGCACTGTACAAGGATCTGGTGCGTGAACGACCGGGCAGCTTTCTCTACAAGCTGAATCGCGAACCTCATCCAGCCGCGCAGTACATCGCGTTGGTGCGCGTCAATAGTGAAGCCGAACCGGGCGATCTGGTTGTGCCCGTATACAGTCAGGATATGAACAACGTGATCGCTTTGCATGGCCGGGTGCAGACACTCTCTGGCCCTGGCGTGCATGGCGTGTTGGCCGACGATGCCCGGCACTTGCTGCAGACACTGCAAAACAAGGCATCAACGCGTTAATACGACTGGGCAGTGCTTACAGCCCACGTCAACTTGCACCGCACCATCCTTGATAAATACTTTATCTGAGTCATTTGTTAATTTTTTAGGGTCAACGCGGATTCGTGTGAGCGATTTCACGTAGTATTACCCAGGTTCGTAGCTGTAGGATAGTGCTTTTCATGTGTCAGTACTCCTTGCTAAATGGGAACGCCGATGAAGCGTGCACGAACGTTGTGTGAGTTGTATTCGTTCTACGGGTTCAGAGCGGCTGCACAACTCAAGGGTGTCTTCGGTGATCCGGATTTGCGCGTGGTGCGATTGCGCCGTAAAAAAAGACTGGCACCTGTTCGTGCTGTAGTCGGCCACGCTGCCCGGTCTATGACCGGCGCGTGTCGCGAACGCGGGATCTTTCGGCCGGTGGCTTTCGCATCGTACTGGAGTTCGAGCGTGTCCGCGTAAGTTGTCCGGACTGCGGCGTTCGCATGGAGTACCTGGACTGGTTGGCCCGTAATCCGCGTTACACGGCCCGCTATGCGCTGCATGTGGGGGCGTTGTGCCGCAAGATGACCGTCAAGGATGTGGCCCAGGCCGAGCGACTGCATCACACCACGGTCAAAGACCTGGACAAGCTGTACATGGCCGAGCAGTTGCGCCGGCACCCGATGCCGGCCACGACGGCGATCGGCGTGGATGAGATCGCCATCCGCAAAGGGCACGAGTACCGGGTCGTGGTCAGCGACCTCATTCGCCAGCGGCCGATCTGGTTCGGCGGCTCGGGGCGCAAGCAGACAGACCTGGAGCAGTTCTTCGCGGCCTACGGGGAGCGACGTTGCAAGGGTATTCAGGTGGCGGTGATGGACATGTGGAAGCCGTTTCGCCAGGCGACGCACACGCAGGCACCGCAAGCCGAGATTGTGTTCGACAAGTTCCACATCCTGCGCCATCTGAACAATGCCCTGGATGCGGTGCGCCGCAGCGAATACGCACGGGTGCAGGATGACAAGCGCCGCTTCATCAAGGGCAACCGTTATACCCTGCTGTCGCACCGTGAGAACCTGGACCTCGATAGCCGGAAGGCGCTCAAGACACTGCTCGCGGCCAACAAGCGGCTCAACACCGCCTACCTGCTCAAGGAGTCCTTCGGTCAACTCTGGGACTACGAACGCGAAGGCTGGGCACGACGTTTCTTCGAGAATTGGAAGAGCAGTTTGCGCTGGCAGCGGCTTGATCCCTTCGAGAAGTTCGCAGCCATGATTGAACGTCATTGGGATGGCATCGTCTCCTATTGCAAGCCCGAGAACAAAGTCTCGCTTGGTTGCGTCGAGGGATTGAACAACACCATACGCGTCATTCAGCGTAAGGCGTACGGCTTTCGCGACGAGGAATACTTGGCTATGAAGATCATCACCCATTTCTTACCCGCGCTCCCAAATTGTGCGAAAATCACCCACACGATTCCGCGTTG
>JBGPWJ010000305.1:0-2504 GCA_041492115.1 Gammaproteobacteria bacterium | reverse complement strand
GCATTGATCGCCGTCAGGCGTCCACGCACCAGCGGATAAAGCGCGCTCGCCTGTATGCCATGCTCTATGAAGAAACGCTGCGTGCCGGGCACATCCAGCGGCAGGATGTTGAACGCGAAATAATTCGGCGTGTTGGGCTTCAGTTGAGTCTGCCAGGTCGACAACAGATCGGTGCGCAGCAACACGATCACCGCCATGGCCATCAGCGCGAGCCCAAAGGCCAGGATCTGGCCGATGCTGGTGCGCGTGCGCCGCAGCATATTATTCAGCCCGAAACGCCAGGCGACGCCGACACGCTGCGGCAGCCTCCGGCTCAATGTCAGCAGCGCGCCCGCGAGCAACGCCAATGCAAGCACAGCGACAACTCCGCCCGCCAGCACAGCCAGTGTCAGCGTGATATTGCCGGTGTAGCGCCACATCAGCAGCAACACCGCCGCGGCCGCGCCGCCGTATACCGCCCAGGCCGCCGGTGGCAGCGGCACCAGTTCGCGCCGCAGCACACGCAACGGTGGCACCTGCTTCAGACGCAGCACCGGCGGCAACGCGAATCCGGCGAGTGTGATCAACCCGGTCAGAAAACCAAATAGCACCGGTGCAACACCGGGCGCAGGCACAACCGCCGGCAGCAGGTCGCGCAGCACATAAAAGACCACTGCCTGAGTGAACCAGCCGAGCACGCAACCGAACGCGCTGGTGACAAGCCCGAGCACAAGCATCTGCGGCAGATATAACGCCAGGATATCGCGCTGCGTCGCGCCGTGGCAGCGCAACAGCGCGCTCATATCGAAGTGCCGTTCGCTGTAACGCGCCGCGCCCATCGCGATCGCGACGCCGGCGAGAATCACGGCCAGCAGGCTGGCGAGACCGAGATAACGTTCGGCGCGTTCCAGTGTGTGGCCGATGTTCGACTTGTCATCGCGCACATCGAGCAGCTGGTGATTCGGTTCCAGGCGCGGCGTAAGCCAGATCTTGAAGCGCGCGAGATCGGCTTCTGTGCCGGCGAACAGAGCACTGTAGGTGACGCGACTGCCTGGCTGCACAACGCCGGTGCGCGCAACATCGGCTTGTGCGATAAGTACACGCGGCGCGAAGGAGAATGGACCACCGGCACGTCCAGGTTCATAGGTGAGCACGCGCGTGATCATGAATTGCGCATCCCCGAGCCCGATGCGTGCACCGACTGCGATACCCAGTGCATGCAATACGCGCGGCTCCGCCCAGGCTGTGCCCGCTGCAGGTATGCCACGCGTCGCGGCGTCCGGTGCGAACAATACCGGAGCCGTGCGCACCATCCCGCGCAATGGATACTTCGGATCCACCGCAAGGACGTTGGCAAGTTGCAAGGCGTCGCCATGCACCACCACACTTGCGAACGACAACGTCTGCGTCTGGCGCAAACCGTCGGTTGCAGCGGTGTGGAGCCAGTCAGGCGGCAGCGGTTGCGGACTGACGATGCGCAGGTCAGCGCCGACCAGTTCCGCGGACTGGCCGGTCATGGCACGATTGATACGATCACTGAAGAAACCGATCGCGGTGACCGATCCGACCGCGATCACCACCGCCACGGCGAGGATGCGCAATTCACCGGCGCGCCAGTCACGCCGCAGCAGGCGCATGGAAAGTCGCATGGCGTTCAATATCTGCATTGCTCAGTCACGTGCGACGAGGCGCCCACCTTCCAGATGAATATGGCGCTGGCAGCGTGCGGCGAGCGCCTCATCATGTGTCACCAGGACCAGTGTGGTGTGCCGCTCCCGATTCAGGTCGAACAGCAGCTCGATCACACGCGCGCCGGTGGCGGTGTCGAGATTGCCCGTGGGCTCGTCGGCGAACAGGATTGCCGGTTGCAGTGCAAACGCGCGCGCAATCGCCACGCGCTGCTGCTCGCCGCCCGAGAGCTGCCGAGGATAATGCGTCAACCTCTCACCCAGCCCCACACGCACCAGCAGGTCGCGCGCCTCATTGGCCGCCTGCGCGCGGCCGGCCAGTTCCAGCGGCAGCATGACATTTTCCTGCGCCGTCAGCCCCGGCAGCAGTTGAAAACTCTGGAACACGAAACCGGCACGGCCCGCGCGCACGCGGGCGCGTCCGTCTTCGTCGAGCCGGTCCAGCCGCGCGCCCGCCAGCGTCACATCACCCTGCGTCGGCGAATCGAGCCCGGCCAGCAGACCCAGGAGTGTAGACTTGCCGGAGCCCGACACACCGATGATAGCCACGCTCTCGCCGGCCTTGATCTCCAGGGTCACGCCCGACAAGATATCGAGTGTGGCATCGGCGGTAATAACGCGTTTGGAAAGATTATGTGTGGAGACGATGACTTCATTGAGGTGTGCGGACATGGCCAGGCTCTTTCTCGTTGCGCTGATGATCGGATGGCTGGCGCCACTACCCGCCGCCACGAAGACCTTGCTCGTCATCGGTGACAGCCTGAGTGCGGCCTACGGCATCGATGTGAGCGCCGGTTGGGTTGCGCAGCTCCAACATCGGCTGATCCAGAACAGGAT
>JBGPWJ010000144.1:0-6850 GCA_041492115.1 Gammaproteobacteria bacterium | reverse complement strand
GGTTATAAATTCAGTGCTGGCGCTCCAACCAACTTACACGGTGTGCGCGCTCACTGCGCGCGGTAAGCATTCAGCACCCCGCCCCGGCCCTGCAAATACAGCAGCCCTTCACCCGCCAGCGGCGCGAGCATGATACCGCTGCTGTCAGAATGTTCGCGTGCCCCGATGGCACCGTTGTCTTTCGACAACCAGTGCACATAGCCTTCGAAGTCACCGACCACGATGTAGTTGCCGAACACGGTCGGCGCGGTCAGACTGCGGCCTTGCAGCTTGTCCTGCGTCCACAGGACACTGCCGTCATTCTGACCCAGACTCCAGACCTTGCTCTGATCGTCGGTGAGATAGATATGCTCGGCATCGACATCGATACCGGCGTACGAAGACATATCACGCACCCACTCGATACTGCCCGAGTCCAGCGCCACCGACGCAACGCGGCCCTGATAGGTGGCGATATAGACATGGTTGCCGACGATCTGCGGATCGGAATCGATATCGACCATACGCTCCAGTTCGGAACGCCCTTTGGGTACTGCGACGCCGACTTCCCAGAGCGGCTTGCCTTCGGCGAGCGTCACCGCCACCAGCTTGCCGTTGTCGAAGCCGCCGATCACCGCGCCATGGGTAATCGCCACTGAACCGCTGCCGCGCAAGGTGAGCACCGGCGTGCTGCGGTCGTAAACCCAGTGCCGCGCACCATCAGTGGCATCCAGTCCGAAGACCTTGCCGTCGATGGTGCGCGTCACCACCATGCCCTCGGCGATACGCGGCGGGGCCAGCACTTCACTGGAGACCTGCGCTCGCCACGCCAGCTTGCCATCGGCGGCATGATACGCCAGCACCTGGCCTTTATCGCTGCCCACCAGCACCAGATTATCGCCACAGCCTACACCGCCGGACAGCGGTGCCTTGCTGGAGGTTTTCCAGATCGATTTGCCGCTGGCGGCGTCGAAGGCGAAGACACCGCCCTTACCACCGGCCGCGAACAACTTGCCATCGCACAGCGCCGGCGTCAGACGCACCGGATTGTCCTTGTCCACCGCACCAACCTTCACGTCCCAGACCCGTGTCACCTTGATACTGGGCTTGATGTTTTCGAGTTTGGCAGGCGGCGTAGAGTTGTCATCTCCAGCAAGGTAGTTTGATATCCAACTGCAACCGCCGAGCAGCGCGGCCAGCAGCACGACCAGGACGCGCCGAATCATGACGCCTGCTCCGCTACCGGCGCACCGCCGACGGCGTCGAGTTTCATGCTGATCGAATCGCGCAGACCGTCAGTGCCCTTGCCGAGCGCTTTGAGTGCGTCCTGGTACGCGCTGCGCGCCTTCACCGGCTCACCCTTGGCGCGATACAGATCGCCGAGCAGCTCGGCACGCAAGGCCACGTACTGGGTCGGGTCCATGGCCTCGACCTGCTTGAGCGCTTCGTCAATTTTCTTTTCCGATAGCAGCAGCTGCGCCAGGCGCAACATCGCCAACTGCTTCAGCTCCGGTTGCTGGGCATTGCCCACAGCCCATTGCAAATGCGCGATCGCCGCCGTCGTATCGCCCATCTCGACCTTGATACCCGCCAGCAGCAACGCGCTGAAAGTCGCGTAATTGGATTTGCCGTAGTGGGCGATGATATCGCCGCCCTCAAGCACGGCGACACCGGACTTGCCGGCCTTGTAGCTGTCGACCATCTGCATGTAGGCCACCGAGGCCTGCTGCGCCGTGTCGTGCCGGTGCCCATCCCAGGCGCGCCAGCCGAATACCGCGGACAAGCCGATCACCAGACCGGCGAGGATAGCCGTGCCGTTTTCATGCAGCCATTTTTTGATTTCTTCAACCTGCTGTTGCTCGGATATGTTTCCGTCCACACCACACCTCGATAAAGTTAATTGCCCAGATTCAGCATGCCGCTGTCGATACCGTCCGGGGACATCGTCCCCAAACCTTCAATCAATGCCGTCCAATCCGCCGTGCGCTGCGGCTGTTCTGCGCGCAGTGCCTTGATGCCGATCACGCGGCGCTGCATCTCGTCATCGCCCAGAATCAACGCCACGCTCGCGCCGCTTTTGTCAGCGCGCTTGAGCTGAGTCTTGAAATTGCCCGCGCCGCAATTGACTAGCAGACGCAGCGCCGGACAGGCGCTACGCCACTGCTCGGCGAGCAGCATGCCTTGCTGTTGCGCCGCCTCGCCCACCAGCACCAGATAGGCATGCGGCGACAACGTTGGCACGGCGACGCCGCTATCGTGCACCAGCGCGACCAGCCGTTCCAGCCCCAGCGCGAAACCCACCGCCAGTGTAGGCGCACCACCGAGCTGTTCGACCAGACCATCATAACGGCCGCCGGCGCACACCGTGCCCTGCGCGCCCAAGCGGTCGGTGACCCATTCAAACACGGTCCGGCCATAGTAATCCAGCCCGCGCACCAGGCGTGGATTGATTTCGTAGTGGATGTCCGCGGCGTCCAACCGGGCACGCAACTCGGCAAAATGCGCGCGCGCGTCGGCATCGAGATGCTCGGCTAGCTGCGGTGCCGCGGCGATCAGGTCTTGCAGGTCCGGATTCTTGCTGTCCAGCACACGCAGCGGATTGCTGTGCAGGCGCCGTCGGCTGTCCTCGTCGAGCTTATCAAGGTGCTGCGACAGATACGCCACCAACCGTTCGCGGTAGACCGCGCGCGCGGCGACATCGCCAAGCGAATTGAGTTGCAGACGGATATCCTTCAGCCCCAATTGGCGCCACAGCAGCGCCGTCATCAGAATCAGTTCGGCATCGATATCCGGGCCGCCTAGACCATACACCTCGACGCCGACCTGGTGAAATTGGCGGTAGCGCCCCTTCTGCGGACGTTCATGGCGGAACATTGCGCCCTGATACCAAAGGCGCTGGATCTGACCGCGCAGCAGGCTGCCCTCGACGACCGCGCGCACGCAACCCGCTGTGCCCTCGGGACGCAGTGTCAGACTGTCGCCGTTGCGGTCGTCGAAGGTATACATCTCCTTCTCGACGATATCCGTGACCTCGCCGATTGAACGCTTGAACAGTTCGGTCTTCTCGACCAGCGGCAGACGGATCTCCTGATAGCCATAGCCATCGAGAATAGCGCGCAGCACTGATTCGATGTGCCGCCACACAGGGGTGTCCTGCGGCAGGATATCGTGCATACCGCGTATAGCTTGGATTGTCTGTGACAAGGAACCTACTGCCTTTTGAATTTGTGTGGCCCGGTGGTCGGCTGTTACAACCTGGAAAAGTTTTTAGTCACGCAGGGCACGTACCACCTACCCTACGAGCGTTTCGCCTCCGCCACCGTCACCGCGATCACGCCCTCGCCTTCCTTGCGCGCCTTGATGCGGGCGCGGATCACGCGCTCCAGTTCATCGACCATCTGTTCGGGACTGACCTTGTGATTCGGCTTGCCGTCGATGTAGAGCAAGCTGTTGGGCGAGCCACCGGCCAGGCCGATGTGCGCTTCGCGCGCCTCGCCGGGGCCGTTCACGACGCAGCCGATCACGGCCACGTCCATGGGTTCGAGAATATCCTCGAGCCGTGCTTCGAGTGCATTGACGGTCTTGATGACATCGAACTCCTGACGCGAACACGACGGGCAGGCGATCAAATTGATGCCTTTGTTGCGCAGGTGCAGGCTGCGTAGGATGTCGAAGCCGACCTTCACCTCTTCCACCGGATCGGCGGCCAGCGAGATGCGGATGGTATCGCCAATGCCGTCGGCGAGCAGCATGCCCAGACCGATGGACGATTTCACCGTGCCGCTGCGCAGTCCGCCGGCCTCGGTGATGCCCAGGTGCAGCGGTTTGTCGGTGAGTGTGGCGAGCTTGCGGTAGGCGGCCACGGTCATGAAGACCTCGGAGGCCTTGAGGCTGATCTTGTAATCGTGGAAGTCGTGTTTATCAAGAATGTCGATGTGGCGCAGCGCCGATTCGACCAGTGCGTCCGGCGTCGGCTCGCCGTATTTTTTCTGCAGATCCTTTTCGAGAGAACCGGCGTTGACGCCGATGCGCAGCGGTATGCCATTGGCGCGCGCCGCGTCGATCACCGCGCGCACGCGGTCCTCACGGCCGATGTTGCCTGGGTTGATGCGCAGACAGGCCACGCCGAGTTCGGCGACGCGCAACGCGATCTTGTAGTCGAAGTGGATGTCGGCGATCAGCGGCACCGTGACCTGCTTGCGGATTTCGCCGAAGGCCTCGGCGGCCTCCAGGGTCTGCGTGGATACACGCACGATGTCGACGCCGGCCGTTTCCAGGCGTCTGATCTGCGCGACCGTGGCCGCGACGTCGCAGGTTTCCGTGTTGGTCATGCTCTGCACGGCGATCGGCGCGGTGCCGCCGACCGGGACAGTGCCGACATTGATCTGGCGGGCGTGGCGCCGTTCGATGTGATGATCGTAGTGCATGATGAGTTCGCTACTTGCCCAGTGTGAAGCGGGCGATTCTGGAGGGGCCAGTATACCGCGATTGATCGAAACGCTGGCCCAGATATTCGATTTCGACAGCCGGTGAATTGCCCAGTGTCAGTTGAAACGGCGGCTTGCCGTCCAGCACATGCCGCTCCCCGGATTTGATCAGTCCCTGCAACAACGCCCGCCCGCCGGCATCGCGGATCACCACCCAGCAGTCCGCATTGAAGCTCAGCAGCAACGGGCCGGTGGCGGCATCCGGTGTGACTTGTAGTTTCGTCTCCGTGGCTGGCTGCGCTGAGCTGCTGCCAGTCGCCGGTACTGCGGCCACGGGGGCGGGTGCAGACGTGGCCACTGCCGGCGCTGGTGGCGCTGCTGTCACCTCGCCCAGGCCGGACTCATCGGACGGGGTTTCGTAAAGGTTTTCCAGCGGTGTGCCCGGTTCTGGCGTTGGCACGGCTGCGGGAGTTTCAGCGACGGTTTCAGACTTCTGCGCCGGCAGAGGCGTTGGCGCCGATGGCTGCGACGGCGCTACCGCAACCGGCGGCACAACGGCAACCGGTGAGGGTTTGCTGCCTTCCAGATGCCACCACTGGTAGAACAACAGCAGCGACAGCACGGCGAGCGCGAACACTATCCAGCGCGCGTAACCGCTGCGCGACTCGATGTCCGGCCCGACCGCGGCGGGCAACACCAACGGCGGCGGCGCGTGCGCGGTGCGCTGATCGAAGGCGTCAACCAGGGGCTCGGCCGCCATGCCGACCAGCTTGGCGTAGGCGCGCAGGTAACCGCGCACAAACACCGCGGCGGGCAGCTGCGTGTAATCATCGCGCTCCAGTGCATCGATGACTTTGGCTTCGATACGCATTTGCGCGGCGACAGCATCACGCGTCAATTGGCGCGACTCGCGCGCCAGGCGCAGTCGCTGACCGGGACTCGCACTCTCAACGGCGGCCGGTGTCTTGCGATCAATGTCCTGAAGGTTGCCCATGTTGCTCCGGCTTCAGCAGCAACTCCGTTTCCCTGGAATTCGGAAAATCAGTCTTCAACACCTTGGCGTAACTGTCCGCCGTCGTGTTGTCTCCCAGCGCGCGCTCGATGCGCACGCCGAGCCACATGGCCGCTGGGCTGTGCTGCGACACTTCCATGTGACGCTGCAGATAGGCGCGGGCCGGCAGATAATCGCCCTTGTTGAAATTGAGCTGCGCCATCTCAAACAGCGCACTTCCGAAGCGCGGATTGACCCGCAGCGCCTGACGGAAATACTCCTCCGCCTTGGCCGCATCGGGTATCTTCAGCGCGCAGACACCGGCATTGGTGTAGGCGAACTCCGGCGTCTTGTACAACGGGTTTTTCAGCGCGGCGAGAAATTGTGTGTCCGCCTCTTTGAGGCGGTTCTGGCCGCAGAGGAAGGTGCCGTAGTTGTTGTGCGCCTCGGGATCGTTGGGCGCCAGCTCCACGGCACGGCGGTAATGCGTATCGGCTTTCTCGATTTCACCGAGACGTTCATAGAGGATGGCGATGACGTAATGGGCGCTGGGCAGCTTGGGGTCTTCCTCCAGCGCGCGATTCAGTTTGGAAAGCGCCAGTTCATTCTTGCCCTGGTTGATATAACCCGCACCGAGCTGGACATTGACGCTGGCGGCGCGGGTCGCCTGGCTGTCCTGATCGCGGACATTGGACGTGTTGGTGCAGGCGCACAGCGCCAGCACGGCGGCGAGCAGGCTCAGCCGCGGGTTCATGCCGGCATCACCCGCACTTCGATCGGCGGCAGAACCGTGCGCCGCAGGCTGCGTTTAGTGCGGTCATCGACGCGGCCGACCAACTGTCCACAGGCGGCGTCGATGTCATCACCGCGAGTCTTGCGCGTGATGGTGGTGTATCCGGCGGCCACCAGCACGTCGCGGAATTTCTCGATCGCCTCGGGACGCGAGCGCTGATAGCGCGTTGCCGGGAACGGATTGAAGGGGATCAGATTGATCTTGGCCGGGATGCCACGCAGTACCTTGGTCAGTGCCCGCGCCTGCGCCACGCTGTCGTTGATCCCGTCAAGCATGACGTACTCGATGGTCACGGTGCGACGCGTGCCGTCGCCGACATACAGGTGACACGCCTCCAGCAGTTCCTTGATCGGGTACTTGCGGTTGATCGGCACCAATTCGTTGCGCAATTCATCGTCGGGGGCGTGTAGCGAAACCGCCAGACTGACATCGCTGACTTCGCGCAAGCGGTGCAAGGCCGGCACTACGCCGGCGGTACTCAAGGTCACGCGGCGCTTGGACAGGCCATAGGCCAGATCGTCGCGCATCAGCGCCATGGCGCCAACCACCGCGTCGAAATTCAGCAGCGGTTCGCCCATGCCCATCATCACGACATTGGTGATGCGGCGGCCTTCCTGACTGTCGACATTCATGGCGCGATTGGCCAGCCACACCTGGCCG